>DAIQOB010000205.1:0-3162 GCA_036788075.1 Syntrophobacteraceae bacterium | reverse complement strand
CTTCACCGGCATCACAGCTCCCGGTAGATTTCCACCTTGGATTTGGCTCGCTCAGCATCCATCCAGGACTGCCACAAAGCACCTTCCTTGACCTGCTGGATCCTTTTCACAATGGAATCTCGTTCTTTTTCCAGGCCTTCCTCGACAGCTTTTTTGCCCAGAAGCTGGACTACGACGAAGCGGTTTCCCATGGGAAGAGGAGCATCGGTAAAGGGCCGCGAGCCTTCCAGTTCGAAGAGGGTATTGAAGCCTGTTCCCTGGCGCAACGGCATCAACTCCTTATCCGGATCGCGTCGTGAGAACCATCCGCTTTTTTTCACCTCGAATTTCTTTTCCTTTGCAACCTGTTCCAGGCTGCCGGCATTTTTCGCTGCCGCTATGAGCTCGACCGCCTTCATGTTCGTGAGCTCCGACGCCTTCTCCTTCTTGTAATCCTGTACCACACGGTCTTTCACTTTTGCAAAAGGCGGCACCTGCGGCTCCTGCTTCCCTGTCACCTCCAGGACCAGGAAGCCTTTGGGCGTTTCCAGCACATCGCTGACCTCCTTTTCACCCAGGGCAAATATCTTCTGCATCACGGGAGGATCCGCCCCTTCCAGTCCAGGCAGGATTTCACTCTGGCTCACCCACACCTTGTCGCCTGTCAACTTGAGCTTTTGAGCCTCAGCTGCATTGGCAACATCTCTCTGCGCGTAGGCAAGATCGGCAAAGGCCTGTGCCTTACCAAAGGCAATGTCACGTGCCTTTTCCTCTTTCATGGATTTTTCTACCGAGGCTCGTGCCTCTTCCCACGATTCTGTCTTTTCAGGCCGGACATCCTCGACCTTGATGATGTGGAATCCGAAGGGGCTGCGCACCAGATCGCTGATCTCCCCGGGCTTCATGGAAAACGCTGCCTCGGAAAAAGGTGCGATCATCTTGCCGCGTGTGAAGTATCCCAGGTCGCCACCGTTCTGTGCTGCAGAGGGGTCTTGTGAATACTTTTTAGCAAGTTCGGTGAAATTCTTTCCCTTCTTAGCCTCGGCCAGCACTTTTTCAGCCTCGGCGCGAACCTTCGAGACTTCCTCCTCGGGAGCGTCCTGCTTCAGATTGAAGAGAATGTGCCGGGCATGCACTTCCGCCTCGTGTCGATACTTTTCCTTGTTTTCCTCATACCTTTGACGTGCATCGTCTTCGGTGACCTGAACTCCTCCAAGGTAGTCCTCTGTTTTGAACAAAACATAGGAAACCTGACGCTTCTCAGGGTCCCTGTAACGATCCTGGGCCCCTTTAAAAAATGACTCCAGGGCACTGTCATCGAAAGTGACCTGGTCCTCATAACTCTTGGGGTCCAAAATCACGTAGTTCACCTGAATCGTGCTGTTGTTGAAAAGGAATTCTGCACGGACTTCCGCATCGGTGACTATGGCCTGCCGGGTGACAAAGGCTTGGACTTTTTGAGCTGAGAGATCCTCGGAAAGTCTCTGCTCAAAGGCCTCAGGTGAAAGGCGATTTTGCTGGAGGACCCGGACATAGAGATTTTGATCAAATTTCCCATCCCTTTGAAATACGGGATACTCGAGTACCTTCTGCTGAATCTCCGATGTTGTGGCCACAAGTCCCAGATCCTGGGAAGCCCTGGAAATAACATAGCGGTCCACGAGCATATCCAGGGCCTGCTTCTTCAGATTGAGCTGACGGATCATGTCCTCTGAAAATGCCTTGCCGAATTGACCGCGATACATCTCCACCATTCGGGAGTAGGCCTGGTTGTACTCATTGACGCTGATGTAATGGCCATCCACCCGGGCCATTTGCGTGTCCTTTTGGGATTTATAGCTGTAGCCGCCCCAAAAGATGAAAACGATGACGATCAGGAACAAAGCGACTTTGATGAGCCACGAAGTAGCATGCTTTCTGAAAAGATTGAGCATAGGTCCGATGTGCCTCCTTTTAGTGGACTAGGGGGTTGTGACGGGTTCGGTATGGCGTCGCATGAACAGGATATACAATACGGCGCCCAGAAAGGGCAAAGTGGAAACCGTGAAAAACCAGAGCATCTTTTTTCTATGGCTGGGAAAGCGCCGCCTGGGGATGTCCACCAGCGCCCAGAATGTGGGAATCAGGGGGAAAGCAAGCAGCAGCAGAACCAAAACAATCTTTACAGGCATTCATTTATCCTTCACTGGCGTTTTTGCAGGACAGCCACTCTTGTGATCTGCTCTTCGAGGTCCTGATCAAACTCCATTAAGCCATTGACAATTCTATCCAATTCATCTTCACGCAATCTCTGGACCTCTGATTTGAGAGAATCTATAAACTTTTGTGCACGGCGCTGCAAGGATTTCTTATAGTGGCCATAAAAGCGAAACGCCAAGAAAAACTGCAGCAGGAGAAAGCTTCCCAAAGCCGCCAGCCCGACCGGCCCGAAAATGGTCTCCGTCATTCCGGCAACCAAATCTACCCAACGGGACCAATCCGGGTTCGCCAGGAGCTCGCGCCATGCGGTGCGGCCCCCCAATGAAATCAAAAAACCCGTTAAAACAAGCAAATAGATGCTGTATTGCCGGATACGAAAACCGAGGCACTTTCTGTTCTCCAGGGCAGTCAAACGCATCTGGATATGGTCACTGAGGCGTCCCAGCCATCCTTCCCAGCCCCCGACGGCGCGGACTCGTGCCTCGAGCTCCTGAATGAACCCTGCCGGCAGGCCACGCCGCAACAGGTGGTTGGCCATGTGGTCTTCCCAGCGCTGCAATTGGCGGCGCAAGGGGGCGAGGGACCCATCTTCCCGAAAAGAGGCCTGGATAGCATCCGGAGTGCTGTAGCCCGAACCGCGCTTCTGCCAGTCGAGCATCAAGAGGCCAAGGCCATAACCCGGTCCCACCAGACAGGATGGATCGGCCAACCAGGAGAGCGCTGCCGGTTTCACATCGCTTTCCACCCAGAGATCCAGCGTCTTGCAACTCGCCTGGAGCCACTCCCCTTTTGCGTTTTTCAATTCCAGGACCAGTTCCCCCAGCGCATGGCGAAAAGCATTCAGATAAAGGACCTCTTTTTCCAGCACCAGCAGGAATTGCTGGATCTCCACATCCAGATTCGCCGCTTTTACGGCTAGAATTTCTTTCAGATCACGCTGCTGAAAAATTTGATGTCGAAAAGCCGTGAACTGATTCCAGGGAG
>DAIQOB010000204.1:0-5605 GCA_036788075.1 Syntrophobacteraceae bacterium | reverse complement strand
CATGTCTGGTTGTGCCCTTCGACAGGCTCAGGGCGAACGGACAGCAAGACATAATCTTAAGAAATATAGCTCAGGTATTTAGCGGCCAATAATACAAGGGATTTACGAAGACTTGGAAGCGCTTGAAACATTCCTGGTGGCTGTCGCTCTAGGGTGCGATGCCTTCGCTGTGGGGATGGGAGTCGGAACCCGGTTTTGTGGCCCCAGGCAAATTTTTCGCCTCTCCTTTCACTTCGGCCTTTTCCAGTTTCTGATGCCCATCGCCGGCTGGTACCTCGGACAAAACATGGTGGGAATGATGCGCCAGTGGGCGCCGTGGGTGGCCTTCGCTCTCCTGTTCTCCATCGGGGCCAAAATGGGATATGAAAGCCTGAAGCCCCACCAGGCCGAAGACCCGGAGGTCTGCCTTGACCCAACGAAAGGTTTCAGCCTGGTCATGCTCTCCGTTGCGACCAGCATTGACGCCCTAGGGGTGGGAATCGGGCTGGGAATCATGGGGCAAAGCCTCTTTTTTTCCGCACTCTGTATCGGAGTTGTGGCCTGCTTGATGACCTGGATGGCCATGAAGCTTGGAAACCGCCTTTCAGAAAAGTTCGGACGGCGAATGGAAACCGTGGGAGGCCTCATTCTCATGGGGATCGCGGTGAAGTTCCTGTTCGACTGACAATGGATACAGCATATATGGTTGCAAGACTCGAAATCACGCTCAAGAGCCACCTCTTCGATGCGGAGGGCGCGAGCCTCTGCCGTAAGGTTCGAGACTATTTCGGCTGGGACCCCGGAGCGGTGCGCGTCATACACGTTTTGACCCTGGATACAGACCTCACGCAGGCAGAGCTGGAAGCCGTTCGCCGGGAGATTTTTACCAATCCTGTGACTCAAATTTCCAGCTTTCAGCCCATGGGCAGGGATTTCAGCTGGGCCATCTGGGTGGGGTTCCGCCCGGGCGTTCGTGATACGGCGGGCAGCGTGGCCATTGAGGCCATTGCGGATTACCTGGGACGTCCTCCAGGAGCCCACGAAGCCGCATACACCTCCAAAATTTACCTGTTTTCCGGGGCAGAGCTGGAGAAGGGACAGGTGGAAATTCTGGCGCGTGAGCTTCTGGCCAACGACATCATTCAGCAGTGGCGCATCTACAGTCGATCCCAGTGGGATGAAGCCCAGGGAATAGGTCTCATCGTTCCCAAGGTGCGGCTGGCGCACACCCCGGCTGTCGCCGAAATTCCCATTCCCTCGGATGAAGCCCTCATGGCCCTGAGCCAGGAGCGCAATCTCGCTCTGAATCCTCAGGACGTTCCCGTGATTCGACGCTATTTCGGGCGTCCGGAGGTCCTGGACGCCCGCAGGAGCGCCGGCCTTTCCGCCCCCACGGATGTCGAGCTGGAAGCCATTTCCCAGGCCCGGAGCGATCATTGCAACCACAATACTTTTCGGGGCAAATTCCACTACCGGGATCTGGCTACGGGAGAAGAGACGATTGTCAACAACCTCTTCAAGACCTGCATTGAGGCGCCCACGCTGACGATTCAGGAGCAGAAGGACTGGGTCGTGTCCGTTCTGTGGGACAATGCCGGCGTGGCCCGCTTCGACGAGAACCACAATTACGCCATCACTGGGGAAACCCACAACAGCCCCTCCAATATGGAGGCTTACGGCGGCTCGCTGACGGGCATCGTCGGGATCTATCGCGACATCATGGGCACGGGGAAGGGTGCCCGCCTTGTGGCCGGTCTCTACGGCTACTGTGTGGGGCCCCGGGACTATGCCGGACCCCTGCGCCCCCGCCTCCATCCCCGGCGGTTGCTGGATGGCATCGTTGAAGGGGTGCGCGACGGCGGCAACAAGCACGGCGTCCCCACACCTTTCGGCAATCTTTTCTTTCATCCGTCCTACCTGGGGAAATGCCTGGTGTTTGTGGCATCTTTGGGCATCATGCCCCGAGAGGTCCTCGGAGAGCCGTCGGATCAAAAGCGCCCCAGGCCGGGAGACTGCATCATCATGAGCGGCGGGCGGGTCGGCAAGGACGGCATCCACGGCGTGACCGCCTCCAGTGAAATCTACAGCGAAAATACGCCCGCCGGGCATGTGCAGATCGGCGACCCGTACACCCAGAAAAAGATGCACGATTTCCTCCTGGAAGCCCGGGATGAAGGGCTTGTCACGTTCATCACCGACAATGGAGGCGGCGGCCTGTCTTCGTCCGTCGGGGAGTCCGCTCAGTTCGCGGGCGGAGCGGTGGTGGAGCTGGACAAGGTGCCTTTGAAATATGAAGGGCTCGATGTCTGGGAAATCTGGATTTCCGAGTCCCAGGAGCGCATGACGGTGGCTGTGGACCCCAAACACCTGGATCGCTTCCTGGAGCTTTCGCGGAGGCATGAAGTCGAAAGCACGGTCATCGGCCATTACACGGGAAGTGGAAAGCTCCACCTTTCTTATGGCGGCAAGACGTGTGCCCAGCTCGATCTCAGCTTCTTTTCCGAGGCTTTTCCCCAGTGGGAGTTTGACGCCCATTGGACCCCTCCCGAAGCCCGCGGCCTGCGGGAGCCGGTGCTTTCGGAGCCCCGCGACCATGCAAAACTGCTCCACACGACTCTGGCGCGCCCGAACCTGTCTTCTCGCGAATGGATTCAGCGCCAGTATGACCACGAAGTCCAGGGGGGCAGCACCGTCAAGTTTCTGGTAGGTCGTGAACGGGATGTCCCCAACGATGCGGTGGTGCTCCGGCCCCTGCTGGACAGTCCCAGGGGCCTGGCTGTGTCTCAGACCCTCAATCCCACGTACTCCCTCATCGATACTTACCACATGGTGGCAGCCTCCATCGATGAGGCCGTGCGCCGGCTGCTGGCCGTGGGTGCCGTTCTGGAAGAAATCGGCGGCGTGGACAACTTCTGCTGGCCCAGCATTCAATACGACGCGGTGCAGAATCCCGACGGTTGCTACAAGGCGGCTCAGCTGGTGCGAGCCAACTGGGCGCTGCGGGACATGTGCCTGGCATACGGCATTCCGCTCCTTTCTGGCAAGGACAGCATGTACGTGGATGGTCACCTTCCCGGAGCATTCGGGGAGCGTCACAAGGTTTCAGGGCTCCCCACCATGCAGTTCACGGCGACGGGTGTCGTTCCCCAGGTGAGCAGGTGCCTGACCCTGGAGCCCAAGGTGGCGGGAGACCTGGTGTATGTTTTGGGCGCTACGGGAAACGAGCTGGGCGGCTCCGAGTATTACGACCTCATGGGAGAGGTGGGGTTGAACGTTCCGACTGTCGAGCCCCGGGGATCGTTGAAGCTGTATAAGGCCCTGGAAGGGGCCATTTCCGATGGTCTCCTCGCCTCCTGCCATGGGATCTACAGGGGGGGACTGGCGGTCCATGCCGCCATGGCCGCCTTTGCAAGCTCTTTCGGGATGACCCTTGACCTGGAACATGTGCCCCAAAAGGAGTGCGCCGCGGGAGGGCTCCGAGACGACCAGCTCCTCTTCAGTGAGACCTGCGGCCGTTTCCTGGTGACCGTATCCCCCGCTTGCCGCGAGGCTTTTGAAGCCCGTTTCCAGGGCTTGCCCTGTGCACGGGTGGGAGAGGTGACTCAGGATCCCCGCCTGGTCATACGCGGGCAGAAGGGGGATATCCTGGTTGAGGAATCCCTGGCATTTCTCAAGGGATCGTGGAAGCAGGGCAATCCGGCGGCCGAATGAATTGCTCTACCGCGGTATCGAGCGGCGAGCGTGCCTGTAATCAGCCCATTCTCAAGCACCGAAGTATCAGGAGCCTCCCAATGAGCCCCGTAAGAGCTCTCGTTTTGACGGGTTTTGGTTTGAATTGCGATTATGAAACGGCCCATGCCTTCACCGTGGCAGGGGCGGTCCCCGAACGGGTTCATCTCAACAGCCTGGTGGATCGTGAACAGAGCCTCCAGGATTTCCAGATTTTCGTCATAGGAGGTGGATTTTCATGGGGAGATGATCATGGCGCCGGGGTCATCATGGCCATGCGCCTGAAGCACCGCTTGAAGGACGATATCCTCCGGTTTGTGGAGAAGGGAGGCTTGGTCCTGGGAATCTGCAACGGCTTCCAGGTGCTGGTGAACCTGGGCCTGCTCCCGGGCTTCGAGCCTCGAACCATGAAGCGTGAAGTCGCTCTCATCAACAACGACTGCGGCGGATTCCGGGACCAGTGGGTACATCTGGCGGCCAATCGCCAATCTCCCTGCGTGTTCACCCGTGGAATCGATACGTTGGAGCTGCCTGTGCGACACGGTGAAGGGAAATTTTTTGCGGAGCCGGAGGTCCTTCAGCGCCTGGAAAGGCAGCAGCAGGTCATCCTCCGCTATGCGCTGCCGGGGGGTACGCCCGCTCAGGGTGAGTTCCCTTGCAACCCCAATGGGTCCGTGGCGGACATCGCCGGGGTGTGCGACCCCACGGGGCGCATTGCCGGCCTGATGCCCCATCCCGAAGCCTTCAACCATTGGACGAACCATCCCGATTGGACCGCCCTCAAAGAGACCGCCCGGCGTGAAGGAAAGGTGCTTCCCGAAGAAGGCGACGGGATTCGCCTGTTCCGCAACGCCGTTGAATATTTTCAGTGAGAGATCGAAATCCCTGATGAATTTGCCAGTCCGCAAAATTCGCCTGGCCGTGCTGGTATCAGGAGGCGGCACCAACCTGCAGGCCCTTCTGGACCGATCCGCGGCCGGGACGCTCCACGCTGAAGTGGCTGTCGTCGTGAGCGACCGGGAAGACGCCTACGGCTTGGTGCGCGCCGAGCGAGCGGGTGTTCCTCAGCATATCGTCGATTATAAAGCCTGCATGGAGCGCGTGCGAGACCTCGACCCCGTGGCCATCAGCCTGCCGGTGGATCTCCATGAACTGGACAGCCGTCAGAAGATCCTGAGGGATGGAGATCCGGTCCGCCGGCTGCGCCGACTGGCCGGCCTGGTCCTTGCCGAGACGGAGCTGTTGGAAATTCTGGACGCGTATCAGCCTGACACTATTTGCCTGGCAGGGTTCATGCGCCTCCTCAGCCCCTATTTTTTGAGCCGCTACAACAAAGAAGACGACTGGCGTGTCTTGAACATCCATCCGGCGCTTCTCCCCGCTTTTCCAGGTGAGCACGGCTACGAGGAAACCTTCGCCTACGGCGTGAAGTGGGGTGGCGTGACGGTACACTTTGCCGACGAGGGGGAAGACACCGGCCCCATCATCGCTCAGGGGGTCTACCCGGTCTGGGGTGACGACGACCTGGTCACCATTCGGGCGCGCGGACTGCAGCTCGAATACGAGATCTATGCCCAGTGCATCAACTGGCTGGCTTGCGGGCAGGTCGAAATGCAGCACGCAGCCGACGGCCGCGTGCGACCCGTCATCCATGATCCCGCCTACCCCGATATCCTGAAAAGCTGGGTGCAAAAGAGTTTTTCATAGTGCCGATGGAGAAATAACCGGGTTCGCCCCTGCCGCTCGCGGTCGCCCCTCTCCATCCGGTCGATGAGTCGGACCAAGCCGACTCGATAATCGATGATAACCAGGCAGCTCCCATGCGGGCTGAAAGCTAGTCCCAGAACTGCCTCCCGGCTTTCCAGCTGATGCTCAACCCGGCAGGCTTCTGTCCCGG
>DAIQOB010000203.1:0-5620 GCA_036788075.1 Syntrophobacteraceae bacterium | reverse complement strand
TCGTTATGGTGGAGGGCGGAGCGGACTTCGTCTCTGAAGAGATCCTCGTGGAAGTCATCCATCTCGCCCACCTCGCCATCCGCCCCATTCTCGACGCCCAGGAGCAACTGCGTCAAATGATCGGCAAGGCCAAGGAAGCTCCTCCGGAAGTCGTCAAGGATGAGGCGCTTATCGGTGCCGTGGAGCAGGCGGCCGCGCAGGAAATGCGTGACGTCATGACCACCCCTGACAAACTGGTCCGCAGATCCAGGAAGAAGGATTTGAAAACGCGGGTCAAAGAGCAGATGGAGGAAAATTTTCCAGACCGCCAGAAGGAGGTCGAAGAGGCCCTTGAAGACCTGGAAAAGAAGCTTGTCCGCCGTATGATGGTGGAGGAGGGACGCAGGATCGACGGCCGCAAGTTCGATGAAATCCGACCCATTTCCGTTGAAATAGGGATCCTCCCACGAACTCATGGATCCGCCATTTTCAACCGTGGTGAGACACAGGCCATGGCCATTGTCACACTCGGGTCGTCCTCCGATGAGCAGCGCATCGATTCACTGGGGGGAGAGACCTTCAAGTCTTTCATGCTCCACTACAATTTTCCGCCCTTTTCCGTGGGAGAGGTCAAGCCCCTCCGCGGCCCGGGACGGAGGGAAATTGGACACGGCGCTCTTGCAGAGCGAGCGGTGAAGGCCGTCCTCCCGGCTAACGGGGAATTTCCTTACACCATCCGCATCGTCTCGGAAGTCCTCTCCTCCAACGGTTCCAGTTCCATGGCGACGGTTTGCGGTGCCTGCCTCGCCCTCATGGATGCCGGTGTGCCCCTGACGGATTCCGTCGCGGGTATCGCCATGGGCCTCATCAAGGAAGGGGACCATATCGTTGTCCTCTCGGACATCCTGGGCGATGAAGATCACCTGGGGGACATGGACTTCAAGGTGACGGGAAATGAGCGCGGCATCACCGCCATCCAGATGGATTGCAAGATTGCCGGAATCGATCGGGCCATCATGCAGCGTGCGCTGGAACAGGCGCGCGACGGCCGCATTTTCATCGTGGGCAAGATGCGGGACGCTCTGGCCATACCCCGAGAGGAGCTCTCCCCCTACGCTCCGCGTGTCGTCACCATCAACATCAATCCGGATAAAATCCGCGATGTCATCGGACCGGGCGGCAAGGTCATTCGCGCCATTGTGGCGGAAACAGGAGCCAAGATCGACATCGACGATTCAGGCCGTGTGGTCGTCATGAGCCCCGACGCCGCAGCATGCACCAAGGCCATCGACAAGATCAAGAGCCTGACCCAGGAACCCGAAGTCGGGCAGCTCTATATGGCAAAGATCGTGCGCATCACGGATTTCGGTGCGTTTGCGGAAATACTGCCGGGCATCGACGGACTGATACACATCTCCCAGCTGGATCACACACGGGTGCGCAAGGTCACCGACGTGGTGCAGGAAGGGGAGGAAGTGCTCGTGAAGGTCATCGAAATCGACAAGGACGGGCGCATCCGGCTCAGCCGCAAGGCTGCCCTGGAAAAGCCTACGGTCGAATAGCAGGAGTTCACCCCTCACTTCACCCCGGATCCCTTTGAAAAGGGGATGGAAGTGAGGGGCTCTTTCGACAGGCACCCAGTGAGAAAGGGAAAGATTGTACCAGAAGACTGTTCTGCGCAATGGGATTCGTG
This sequence comes from Syntrophobacteraceae bacterium, assembly GCA_036788075.1. Classification (GTDB taxonomy): domain Bacteria; phylum Desulfobacterota; class Syntrophobacteria; order Syntrophobacterales; family Syntrophobacteraceae; genus Desulforhabdus. The sequence continues at coordinate 3,948 of DAIQOB010000203.1, read as the reverse complement.
TGGTGACTGAAAAAATACCCTACGTCTATTCTGTATCCACAGGCATCTGGGTGGGAGTAGGGTCTCGTGACGAACAGGAAAGCGAACGCGGTATCACACACTTCATCGAGCACATGCTCTTCAAGGGAACCCACCGCCGGAGCGCCCTTGACATCGCCAAGGAGCTGGACGCCGTTGGAGGCTTTGCCAACGCTTTCACCTCCAAAGAGCACGTCTGTTTCCATGCCAAAGTCTTAGACCGCCACATGCCCCTGGTTGTGGATGTCCTGACGGATATTTTCCTCAATTCCGTCTTCGCCCCTCAGGACATCGAGCGGGAGCAGCAAGTCGTCCTCCAGGAAATTCGCATGATCGAAGACACGCCGGACGAATTCGTGCACGTCCAGTTTCAGGAGCTGTTCTGGAAGCAGAATCCCCTGGGGCTGCCCATATACGGCAGCGCTGAAGCTGTGGCAGGGACCGATCGTGAAAGCATCCTCCGGTATCTCTCCCAAACCTTTCATCCCGAAGAGATCGTCGTGGCTGCTGCCGGCAATCTGGAGCACGATCATTTCGTCGATCTCGTCGCCCCGTCATTAGAAAAACTCGACCACAGCGTACACCGCCCTCCCCGGGAGAAGCCCGTCAATCATCCCGGCATCCACGTGATGGAGAAGGATCTCGAGCAGGTCCACCTGGTGCTGGGCCTCCAGGGTGTCTCCCAGTCCGAGGACAATCGATTCCCCTGCCACCTCCTGAACGTGATCCTGGGCAACAGCATGAGCAGCCGTCTTTTTCAGGAAATTCGCGAGAAAAGAGGTTTGGCCTATTCCGTATACTCCTTTCTCAACAGCCACGCCGACACCGGCATGCTGGGCATTTACGCCGGCATCACCCCTGAGAATATCGAGGAGTCCCTCCAGGTCATCCGGCAGGAGCTCAACCTGCTGGCCGCTGAGCCCATCTCAGAAGCCGAGCTCAGCGCCGCCAAGGAATACCTCCGCGGGAGCATGTACCTCAACGCCGAAAGCACCGATTCCCGTATGAATCGCCTGGCCAAGAACGAATTCCTGTTCGGCCGATTCATCCCCTTCGAAGATGTAGAGGAAAAGATCCTCGCCGTCGATGCGGAATCGGTGCAGAGCTGGTTTCAGTCGGTTTACGATCCACGGGAAACAGGTCTCTTACTCTTCGGCCCCACCGGCCACACCAGGGAATCCGTGGAAAAAATCTTCCTGGCGCAGGGATGATCCCCACATGTCTCTATTTTTCCAGGTACTCGCCAGCGGATCCAAAGGAAATGCCATCCTGGTCTGCAGTTCCAGGACGCGGGTGCTGTTCGATGCGGGCTTGAGTGGGAAAGAACTGAGCCGGCGCCTGGAAAAAACTCCCCTGAACGGTCACAGGCTCGATGGCCTGGTCCTGAGCCACGAACACCAGGATCATACGCCCGGCGCCGGCGTCATCAGCCGCCGATTCGACCTTCCCGTCTACCTCACACAGGGCACCTTGGAAAACCTGGCGCCTCCCATTGGGCAGCTGGCCCACGCCCACCTTTTTCAAACGGGGGCTTCCTTCCTCATCGGGGATCTGGCCATCCATCCCTTCGCCATCTCTCACGACGCCTGTGAACCCGCCGGCTTCGTCATCCAGCAGGGCAACATCCGCATGGCCATCTGTACCGACCTGGGGGTGGCCACTCAGCTCGTCAAGACACGACTCCAGGGCTGCCGGGCTCTCGTCCTGGAATCCAACCACGACGTGGGCCGCCTCATGGAAGGTCCCTACCCCTGGCACTTGAAGCAGCGCATCCGCAGCCGCCACGGCCATCTTTCCAATGACGACACCATCGCTCTGCTTCGGGAGCTGCACCATGAAGGCCTCCGGTCCGTACTCCTCGCCCACCTGAGCGAAGTCAACAACCATCCCGAGCTGGTCCGGAAAAGCGTTCAAGAATTGCAGCACTGCGAGGAATGGACGGACGTGCGCTTTGAAATTGGCAGGCAGGACGCCGTCTCCCCCGGAATCGAGGTAGACTGATTTCCCCTAATTACCCCTGAAAGCCCCCCAAAGACGTTAAAGCCCAAGGCCCCGAAAACACGAACGCTGACTTACACTGAACCTCCTCATCTTTCCTGAGTTTTTTTCAGCGTAAGTCAGCGTTTTTCAGCCTCTCAATGTCTTCACAGCCAGATCCAATCAGGCGCCGGCACCCTTGGGTGCAAGTTTTTTCTTTTTGAACTCCTCGAAAATGATGAGAAGAGGGCTGGCCACATAAACGGTGGAGTAAGTCCCGGCAACAAGACCTACCAGCAGAGCGAAGGAAAAGTCGTGGATGACGGTCCCTCCCAGAAAAAACAGGCAGGCAGTCACCACAAACACTGTTCCAGAGGTCAAAATGGTTCGGCTGAGAGTCTGGTTGACACTCGTATTGATCACTTCCTTGAGATCCACTTTCCGGCTTTTCTTGAGATTCTCCCGGATGCGGTCATAGATGACGATGGTGTCGTTGAGGGAAAACCCCACGAGGGTCAGGACGGCAGCCAGCACTTCCAGGGAGAATTCCTTGTTGGTGATGGCGAAGGCGCCCACCGTGATGAGGACGTCATGTACGAGGGAGAGGACCGCACCCAGGGCATAGGGGAGATTGAGAAACCAGCAGAGAACGAGCGTTACCAGGAGGGCTCCCACGATGAGATAAAGCGCCGGCATACCCAGGGCTTATACTCCTTGGTCCCGGGAGGCTAAATGCTCAGGGTGCGCGTGCGCCGTTCAGTCAAGAAATAGTCGAAAATAACGCGCGTCACGATGATGGCTGTATAGAGGTTTGCCACAAGGCCAATGGTGAGAGTCACCGCAAAACCTCGAATCGGCCCGGTTCCAAACTGGAAGAGCACCAGAGCCGCAATGAGGGTCGTGACGTTGGAGTCGATGATGGTCACGGTCGCCCGATCGTATCCAGCATCCAGAGCAGCTCGGGGCGTTTTGCCCAGCTTCAGCTCTTCCCGGATGCGCTCATAAATGAGCACGTTGGCATCCACAGCCATACCGATGGTCAGCGCGATACCCGCGATACCCGGCAGAGTCAGGGTCGCACCAAAGGCGGCCAGTCCGGAGAAGATCAAAAGAATGTTCATCAGGAGGGCCACATCGGCTACGACACCGGCGAGCTTGTAGTACACGACCATGAAGACAATGATGGCAAGGCCCCCGACAAAGCAGGCGAGCAGACCTTTTTGAATGGAGTCCTGCCCCAGAGATGGCCCGACAGTCCGCTGTTCCAGGACCTTGACGGGTGCGGGCAGCGCCCCGGCGCGCAACACGATGGCCAGGTCCCGAGCCTGCTCCATGGTGAAGGAACCTGTGATGCTGGCCCGCCCGCCGCTGATCTTTTCCTGAATGACGGGTGCGGAGGAAACGACGCCGTCCAGCACGATGGCCAACTGCTTCTTCACATTGGCTTCAGTGATGCGCTCAAAGATGCGCGCCCCCTGCTGGTCGAATTCCAGCGCAACATAGGGGGTATTGTACTGATGGTCGATTTGAACCTGGGCGTTCGTGATGTATTCGCCCGTCATGAGGGTCCGGTCCTTGAGAGCGATCTGGGTGGTACTCGTCTGCCCTGTCGTCCGGTCTTCGTGCTTCATGGGATAGATTTTGACACCGGCGGGGACTTTGCCGTCCTTGATGTCTTGAGGCGTAACGCCCTCGGCCACCAGCTTGAACTCCAGGAGGGCCGTTTTGCCGATGAGAGCGACGGCACGCTGAGGATCTTTCACACCCGGAAGCTGGATCTGAATCCGATCTTCTCCCTCGGCTCGAATATCGGGCTCCGTCACACCAAACTGATCGATGCGATTCCGGATGGTTTCCAGGCCCTGAGCGACAGCCAGCTTCTTGATGTGGTCCACTTCCGCCGCCTTCATGCCCAGCAGCACCTTCATCCCTTCAGGACCAGTCTCCCCGCTT
>DAIQOB010000202.1:0-5648 GCA_036788075.1 Syntrophobacteraceae bacterium | reverse complement strand
GGAGATGCGGTTGAGCAGCGAAGCAGAAGCAGGGGAAGAGAGTCAGGATGGTCAGAGAGGGTGAAAACGCACGCGAGGGGAGCAAGGCCTTTCAGCGCCACGTGAAGCAGCAGATCCAGGCTCGGGTGCATCGGTTTCTTGCCATCACGCCTCCGGAGCTTTCCTCCCTGTGCCGTGACGAAATGGCCGCTCTGGGACTGGGCGACCTGGAAAGCACCGAGGCCGGGATCGAGTTTTCGGGGGAGCTGCCGCAATGTTATTTGAGCAATTTGTGGCTGCGAACCGCCAGCCGGGTGATTTGCCGTCTGCCCGAGTTTCGGGCGGGGGCCGCTGAGGAGCTATTCCGCCGCGTCCTCAGGATTCCCTGGGAACTATGGCTCAATTCAGGACTGCCGCTTCATATCACGGCTTTCGTGGAACATTCCCGCCTGGAGCACGAGGGGGCAGTGGTGGATACTGTGTTGGCCGGGGTGCGCAAACGGTTTTCCCTGCAGAATATGGAGCCTCCCGTTCCGTGGAATCCGGAGGGTAGCGGCGTGGAGGCCTTCGCTTCCCTTGATCCCGACAAACAGAGAATCCTAGTTCATGTGGAGAACAACCGGTGCCGCATCAGCCTGGACAGCACGGGAGCCCATCTGCATCAGAGGGGCTACCGTCGGCGGCACATGGGGGCCCCCCTGCGGGAAACCCTGGCGGCCGCCATCCTTCTGCGCGCCGGCTGGCAGGGGGAGATTCCCCTGGTGGATGGAATGTGCGGTTCCGGGACATTGCCCATCGAGGCTGCGCTCCTCGCCCGGCGGTTACCGCCTGGCGGGGCTCGGCCGTTCCTCTTCGAGCGGTGGCCGTCCTTTCAAGCAAAAACATGGAATTATCTGCGCCATAAGGCCATGGAGAACGCGCTGCCCCGCGCAACGGTTCCCATAATCGGCTTGGACCGTGATGCCGAAGCGGTGGCTGTGTCCCGGGAAAATGGGGTTCAGGCGGGTGTCGGCTCCGACATTGAGTGGCTCCATGAAGACTTTTTGAAATTCAGCCCCGCCAAACTTGGTTTGAAGCCCGGATTGCTGGTCCTGAACCCTCCCTATGGCCGACGGCTGGCGGGCGGAGGCAAGGAGCTGTTTCATCCCCTGGCGAATCACCTGCGCAGTGCTTTTGCTGGGTGGAAGGTCGCCATACTGGTGCCGGACCGGTCCCTTTCGGTCATCCTCGGGCTTCCCTCCATGCGCTTTTGGACCATTCGACATGGAGGGCTTCCCATCATGGTGGCGCTTGCCCGCATATAGTGAAGGGGAGGGGACGCGGGTTTTTCCGCTTAAACGCTCCCTGTGCGGGTCTTAAGTACCTTAGCAAAAGTTTTCCAACAAAACAAACCGTTCGCCCTGAGCCTGTCGAAGGGCATGTCTGGTTGTGCCCTTCGACAGGCTCAGGGCGAACGGACAGCAAGACATAATGTTAGGAAATATATGCTCAGGTACTTAATTCTCTCCTTCATCAGCGTGAGTCAGCGCCTGTCAGTGTTTTTCAGCGTCCCGAATTCCACCTTCATGTTCCTTACGGCCGAGGGGCCATGAATTCAGGACCGACGGGCGTCTTGATGTGCTTGGCAAGGATTTCGTCCACTTTTGCCAGGTCTTCGGGGCGGATCTCCCAGCCGGAGACTCCTGCATTGTCCTCCACTTGCTGGACGGTTCTCGCTCCGGCAATGGCGGTCGTCAGACCCGGTTGCTGGACGGCCCATCGCAGGGCGAATTGAGCGACCGTTTTCCCATAAGAGGCGGCCAGTTTCTTGAGCGCCTCCACCGCCTTGACGTACTGTTTGAAGCGGTCGGGCTTGAACTTGGGATCGAAGCGGCGCAGATCCCCTTTGGGAAATTCTTCATCCCCCTTGAATTTTCCTGTCAGCAACCCCCGGCAGAGACCTCCGTAGCCCAGGGTGGCGATGCCGTTCTCCACGCAGAACGGGAGCAGCTCCTTTTCCACCTCTCTTTCAAAGATATTGTACGGCGGCTGCAGGCTGTATACGGGGCCGGCTTTCAGGCAGGCTGCCACCTGGTCCTTGTGAAAGTTGCTGAGTCCGTAGTAGCGGATCTTGCCGGCTTCCTGAAGCTTCTGCATGGCCCGGATGGACGACTCGAAGGGCGTACGGGAATCGGGCCAGTGGATCTGCAGAAGATCGATGCAGTCCACGCCCAGGCGTTTGAGGCTCTGGTCCACCTCGTATTCAATCCGCTCGGGGCTGGAATTCCTCTGGACGTTTTCTCTTTCATCCCATTCCAGGCCGCACTTGGTGGCAAGGACGATGCCGTCGCGTTTTCCCCATTCCTTGAGGGCACTGCCGATGACGGATTCGGATTTGCCAAAGCCGTAGACGGGAGCCGTATCGATGAAATTGATCCCGAGCTCCAGGGCTCTCAGGATGGTTTTGACGGATTCCCTGTCGTCGGCTCCTCCCCACAGCCACCCCCCCGTGACCCAGGTGCCCAAAACGACGACCGAGACTTCAAGATTGGTTTGACCAAAACGAACTTTTTCCATAAATAGATAACCTCCTCGGGCGATATGTTATGAAGATTCAGTTCAACATACAAGGCAAAATGACCGAAGATCCTGGAGGTGCTGAAGTTTTGAATTGTCAGGAAGCCTTTGGAACCTGTATGGTAAAAATGTGGGTGACGCTCCAGGAGACCTGATTTCCGAGTGAATTGAGGTGAGACGTGAAAGTCCAATGTCCAGGCTGCAGTACAGGATTTTCGTTGCCCGACGAAAAAATTCCGGCAGGGAAGGCTTTGAGAGTGCCCTGCCCGAAGTGCAAGACTCCCATTGAAATCAACGACAAGGCGTTTTCCCCTGCAGGGGAGGTACCAGCCGGTGGTGCTGAGCTCCCCCAGATCGAGGAGTCTGCGCCCCCCCAATCTCCCCAGGAAGACGCTTACCCCCTGGACATGGTCGAAGAAGGCGTCCATGCCGCCCTGCTCTGTGTTTCAGATCCGTCGAGAGCCGCCATTCTGGAGCGCATCCTGGTGGAGATGGATTTTCGAGTATTCCGCGGAGCAAATGTATCTTCCGCCGTCAGCAAGATCCACCACAATGCCTATTCCCTTGTTGTGCTGGATGAGTCTTTCGACGGGGGATCCCCCACACAAAACCTCGTTCTCGGACATATCCAGCTCCTGCCCATGGACATGCGAAGGCAGCTGTTTGTGTGCCTGCTGAGCGAGGGTTTGCAGACGCTGGATCAATTGGCAGCCTTTCGCATGGGTGTGGACATGGTGTTGAATTTGAAGGATCTTTCAAAAACCAGGATCATTTTGAATCGGACGATGAAAGAACACTTTGTCCTCTACAGGATCTACAAGGACGAGCTCAATAGAAGGGCCTGATTCTGTTTAGAAAGAGTTTCCACATGCTGTTCGGTCGTTCCCGTCAGGAAAAGAAATCCAGGCACCTGCGCCTGCGCGTGGAGAACTGTGTTGACACGATTCTGGATTTGAACGAGCGTCTGGGGGAAGGGAAGATCAGGCCCGAGATCATCAAGCAATTTGAGCGGTTGAAGGAATCTCTCAAGACCATGACGGATGAGTCCGTGGACGAGGGAGACATCGATCGTATCGAGGAAGCCACCAACCAGTTGTTGGCGGAAATTCGGATGTCGCAGGGTGAGGAATGGTCCTTGTGGCCCCGGGAGGGATCGACACATTAGGTCTCTTTGAATGGATAGAATGGGAAGAGGAGTCTGAGAGTGGATGTTTTTACTTTTTCCAAGAAGGGAGATCAGGGCGAAACGAGTCTGCTGACCGGGACGAGAGTGTCCAAGGCGAGTCTGCGGCCTGAGACATATGGGACTTTGGATGAAGCCAGTTCTGCCATGGGGATGGCCAAGGTTTTCACGCAAAATGAGTCGATCCGGTCGATGATCCTCACGGTCCAGGAGGATCTGCTGCTGCTGGGAGCGCAGCTTTCCAACGACGATCCGACAAAAACGGAATTCAATATCGGAACGGAACTGACAGTGCGGCTGGAAGGCTGGATCAGGAAACTCCAGGAAGAGGTGCCCCTGCCCCGCAGGTTTGTCTTTCCGGGAGCCAATGCCGCCAGTGCTTCCCTGGATCTGTCCCGCACGATCATTCGCCGTGCCGAGCGCCGGGCTGTGGAAATGCGGGAAGCCGGCCTCTTCGACAGCCCTGAGGTGCATGCCTATTTGAATCGCCTGGCGGATTTCCTTTTTACTCTTGCCCGTTATGCAGAAGAAAGAGGGTAGAAGATTTTCGACCGATTCCCGGGCGGCTCTTATTTTTCCGTTGCCTTATGTTCAGAAGTCGGTTTATAAAACCCAGTCCGGTTCCCGAACGATCAGCCATGCCGGACGAGATTGGAAGACCAAAAACAGATGGGGTTCCCATCTGTTTTTTTTGCGGAATGTCGAAAATGCCCTGAGGAGGAGCCCATATGGCCCGAGTGACCGTTGAAGATTGTTTGGAAAACGTCGAGAGTCGCTTTCAATTGGTGCACCTGGCGGTACGGAGAGTCCTGCAGCTGCGCAGCGGCGCGGCTCCGCTGGTGAAGGCTCCCAAGAACAAAGAGGTGGTCGTGGCGCTGAGAGAGATAGCAGGGGGAAAGATCTCGATGGACAACATCCGTCAATTCGACGAGGTGAAGGAAATGGCGCCCCTGCCTCAGACACCGGCTCTTGAAATCGACGATACGGCGCGCACCGAGTTGAAGGAAATCCTGGAATCGGCGACCCAGTTCGATGCGTCCCTGGAATACGAAGAGTCGGCGCGTTTGGACGATGAGGAACTGGGACCTGAAGCCGCTGAAGATGAGGATTGATGCTCCATTGATCTGTGGGGCGGACCGGGAAGGCTGCAATGGCGGATAAAAAGCTGATGGGTTGTATGGAGAAGCGGGATCTTCTGAATCAGTCTGCGGTTTCCGTGGAGAGCATGCGGACTTGGGGAGAACGTTACGAGGAAGCCGGCCTTCTCAGTGACGCCGTGGATTTTTACGAAAAAGCCAAGGCGACCAGCGCTCTGGAACGGTTGAGGGAAAATGTCCTCAGGGAAGGAGACTTTTTCCTCTTCGGTCGAGTGAGCCGAATTCTCGGTCTCGATCCAACGCCCCGGGAGTGGATGGAGGTGGCGAGGCAGGCGGAAGAGGCGGGAAAACACGCTTTTGCGGCTCAAGCGCTTCTCAAGGCCAATCCCCCTGGTGATTCAAAGGAAAAATGAAACCCTGGTTGAGGAGTGTCGAATCGCCTGTGCCGGCAGATCTGGAACGAGCCGGCAGCGGCGATGGCTCCCCGTCATCCCTCGAGGCTTGACAATGCCTGGGTGTGTGTTTACGAATTAAGTGGTCTGAGCGGGGGCCTACCTGATTTTCATGCAAGTGTGTCAAGGGATTACAAGAGGGATGGGTACGACATGGGGAAAAGAGATTATTACGAAGTCTTGGGTGTATCTCGACAGGCTGATGGCGAAGAGCTCAAGAAAGCCTATCGGAAGCTGGCGTTGAAATGCCATCCCGACCGGAATCCCGGGGACAAAGAGGCTGAAGAGCAGTTCAAGGAATGCGCCGAAGCCTACGAGGTCCTGCATGACGCTCAAAAAAGGCAGATCTATGACACCTACGGTCATGAAGGGCTCAAAGGG
>DAIQOB010000201.1:0-5651 GCA_036788075.1 Syntrophobacteraceae bacterium | reverse complement strand
GTCTGCGGACATAGGCTTCCATGCCCGGGCCCGCCACGGTCTGCACGTCGCTGTGCAGAAATCCGCCATCCAGGAGCTCCGTAATCAGCGCGGCCATACCGCCTGCGTCCTGAAACGTGTTGATGTCGCCCGGCCCGTTGGGATAGATCCGCACCAGCAGGGGCACCGCCCGGGAAAGGTCTGCGAAGTCGTCCCAGTTGATACGGATGCCGGCGGCTCTGGCCACGGCCACCAGATGCATGGTCTGGTTGGTGGATCCTCCTGTCGCCAGCACCCCGACGATGGCGTTTACCACGGCTTTTTCGCTGACGACCAGACCGATGGGGGTATAGGCCCCTCCCAGATGGGTCATGCCGGTGACACGGGTGGCGGCGGCGATGGTGAGCGCCTCCCGCAGAGGGTCGTCGGGATTGACGAAGGAGGCGCCGGGCAGGTGCAGCCCCAGGAGCTCCGCGATGAGCTGGTTGCTGTTTGCCGTGCCATAAAAGGTGCAGGTCCCTGTGCCGTGGTAGGACTGGCATTCCACCGCCAGCATCTCCTCTCTGCCGATCTTGCCCTCGGCGAAGAGCTCCCGGGCGTGGGCTTTTTCCTTGTTGGACAGCCCCGTGCGCATGGGTCCGCCCGGCACCAGGATCATGGGAAGATGTCCGAACTGCAGCGCCCCCATGAGCAGCCCGGGCAGGATCTTGTCGCAAATACCCAGCAGCAGGGCGCCGTCGAAAACACTGTGGGAAAGGCCGATCACCGTGGCCATGGCGATCACGTCGCGGCTCATCAGGCTCAAGTCCATGCCCGGCTCGCCCTGGGTCACCCCGTCGCACATGGCGGGCACGCCGGCCGCGACCTGGGCCACGCCGCCGGCCGCGGCCACCGCCTTTTTGAGGATGGCGGGATAGGTCTCGTAGGTATGGTGGGCGGAGAGCATGTCATTATAGGAGGTGATGATGGCGATGTGGGGCGGATGTCCATCGCGCATTCTCTCCTGTTCCCCTCCCCGGCAGACTGCCATGGCATGTGCCAGGTTGCTGCAGGGGAGCCGATGCCGGAAGGGTCCCTCCACCAGAGCCTCCTCCATGTTCTGCAGATACCTTGTGCGATGCTTGCGACTGCGGTGGATGATTCGTTCGGTGACTTCCAGGACTGCCTGGTGCATGGTCGTACTCCTTGTGTCAACATCGGGCGCTTCCAGAGGTTTTCACTACTCATCCCACTCCCTGCCGTCGCGGGCGAGCAGGACTATCGAGGCGACCGGTCCCCAACTCCCGGCGGCATAGGGCTTGGGTGGCTCATTCTGCGCCTGCCAGGCGTCCTGAATGGAATCGATCCAGGTCCACGCCTGCTCCACTTCATCCCGCCGGATAAACAAGGCCTGGTTGCCCCGCATGGCCTCCAGCAGCAACCGTTCATAGGCGTCGGCGATCCTCTCGGTCTTGAAGGTGTCTGAAAAACTGAGATCCAGCATGGTTTTCTGCAGTTGCACGCCCTTGCCCAGACCGGGGACCTTGTTCAGCACTTCGATCAGTACCCCTTCATCGGGCTGGAGCCGGATGATCAGCCTGTTGGCCGGCAGCTTCCCGTAGCTTTCCTTAAAGATATTGTGGGGCAGGCGCTTGAAGTGGATCGCCACCTCGGTGCGCTTGGTGGTCATGCGTTTACCGGTCCGCAGATAAAAGGGCACATCAGCCCAGCGCCAGTTGTCGATATCCACACGCAGGGCGGCAAAGGTCTCGGTATTGCTCTGGGGGTTCCCACCTTCTTCTCCGAGATACCCCGGAACCGGCCCTCCCTTGAGAAAACCTGCGGTGTATTGCCCCCGCACAGATTTTTCATCGACATTGTCCCGGGTGATGGGCCGGAGCGCTTTCAGCACCTTGAGCTTTTCACCCCGGATGCTGTCAGCATCCAGGGCGGCAGGCGGCTCCATGGCGACCAGGGTCAGAATCTGCAGGAGATGATTCTGCACCATGTCACGGAGTTGCCCGGATTGATCGAAATAGCCCCACCGCCCCTCGATCCCGACCTCCTCCGCCACCGTAATCTGGACGTGATCGATGGTGTTGTGGTCCCAATTGGTGGTGAAGATGGAATTGGCAAAGCGCAGCGCCAGGAGGTTCAATACCGTTTCCTTGGCGAGATAGTGGTCGATACGGTACACTTGCCCTTCATGGAAAAAGGCCCCCACTGCGTCGTTGATAACCCGGGAGGAGGCGAGGTCCGTGCCGATGGGCTTTTCCAGGACCACTCGCGCCCGGTTCGTGGCAAGCCCCGCGGCCGCAAGTCCCTGGCAGATCGGGCCGAATAAGGCAGGCGCCACGGCCAGGTAATTGACCGTTTCGCGCAGTTCCTGGTCCACCTCCGCCTGAAGGCGGCTGTACTGGTCAGGCTGCATCAGGTCGATCTGCGCAAACCGCAGTCGCCGGGCGAAGCGTTCCCAGACCGTGCTGTCGATGGGCTCTTTCATGAACTGTTCCAGACTCTCGCGAGCCAGGGAGAGGTACCCCTCATCGGTGGACTCCCGCCGCGCCACCCCGATGATGGTGCTGTCCGGGGCAAGCAGTTCCGCCTTTTCCAGCTGGTACAGCGCGGGTATCAGTTTCCGTCTGGCAAGATCGCCTTGAGTGCCGAACACGACCAAATCACATGGTTCCATGCTTTTCCTCCAAACACTTATGCTTCAGGGGCGCTCCGTTTCTCTTTGACAACGCAGTATTAGACCAGATCCGTGAACACCGTTGCATCCTTCATCGTAAGCACCAGTTTGGCCGGGCAGGCCGAAACCGGACACGCAGCGTCGTTGAACTTCCCATACGCCTCGCGTTTTGCCTCACCGACAAAGAGAAGAATTGCAACCTCGGCGGTCTGCATGAGCGAAAGGGATGAGGTCATCCTCTCCGGCGGCGGCTTGGGCGAATCGTTCATGACGATGAAGCCATGGTGCTTGTCCGCAAAGGAGTGATGGTGGGGGTACAACGCCCCCACATGGCCATCCTCCCCCGAGCTCAGGAGGATGATGTCATACCGGAAACCATGTTCCGCCAGCACCCGCTCGTAGCGCTGCGCGCCGCGATCCGCGCGTGCCGGATCCAGGATGAAAGGGTGGGCGTTCCCCGGCGCGATCCTGCCTGCGCGCGCCAGCGCATCGATGAAATGGTCCTGCAGCAATTTGTAGTTGCTGTCAGGGTGGTCGATCGGCACCAGTCTTTCGTCGATGATGAAGAAGTGCACCCGCTGCCAGTCAACCTCCTCCGTCTGCATCACCTGGAAGATCTTCGCGACATTCCTTCCGCCCGGCACCGCCAGATTCACCTGCTCCCGCACGGCAAGGACTCCCCGGATCTTTTCGCAGAGGTGCAGCGCAGCCCTTTGCAGGAGCCGGTCCTGATCTTTATCCTGAATGATCGTGAGCATTCCATTCCCTTTTGATTTGAATGGCCATGGCCAAAGCAGTGATCCGCTTGTCCATTGCTTTTCGCCCCTCATATGAACCGGCGAACAATGGCTGGTTCGGAGAAGTTAGATCTGGAATGGAGAAATCGTAAGGCAGATGGGACAGGAAGTATATTGGACCTTAGGCCAATGTTCAGAGCGTGTCCAAAAAATTCGCCGGCAAGTCATCTCTTCCGCCCCTCCGGGTGAAAATCGGAGTGACGGAAGTCGTGGAGATTCTGGAATCATTTATTGATTCTTGTGATCTTGGTCCCCTGCAAACCAAGTCCCGCCATCAGCCCCCTTTGGTCGAAGAAAAAGGCGTAGACGTCGGATTTTGCCGTCGTGGTTGTGATGGACTTGGCCAGACCTTCATCCACGATGACAATAGATGGGCCGATCCCGACCTCCCACCCATCGCTCCTGTCAAGATAGCTGAGGGCCGAATCCGTCATGAAAAAGAGGACATAACCGTATTTCTGCAGACCCGCCTGCAGGCCATAGGATGCCGATATGGTATTATAGTAGCCCACGGTTTTCGAACCCATTCGGAGGGCCCCCTCGCCGAACTGTCCACCCACGATAAACCCGCCTTTGACGATGTTCGGAAAAACGAGAATACCCTTCGCACCCTGAGCGAGCACTTTGGCCGATGGCGATTTCGCGTAGAGCTTTTCCAGCGCCATGTTGACGTTCCTGTCGATCTCAGCCGCACTGGCCGCGGCTGCCGCAGTCGCACCTATCATCTGGGTTACTCCCAGTGCGAGCACCATGAACACCACCAACAAGCAAGAATATTTACGCATATTGTCTCCTTTCTGGACTCAAAACGGTCTGAACCGCTGCATTTTTCATTCGTCTCTGCTTTTTCACTGAACAAGGGGGATTTCCACGGCAAGCTCATAGTAAAGAGCCGCCTGGATCTTGTTCTCGATCTGATAATAGCGGGCCACCTTTTTCTCGGGCAGGACCTGACGGAATTTGGGCAGATAGTGGTTTCGAAGCTTCACCCCCAGGGACTCGATGGTCATAGACTCGTCCAGCAGTTTCTTTGCGGTCTCGTTGCTCATGTCCTTGTAGGCCTCCGCATAGTCCTTGATCAATTTCGCGGTGCGTGAGCGAAGGAGGAACAGTTCGTCCTGATATTTCTCGTAAACCGGCCAGAAAGCCTTGGCCTCGGATTCGGTCAGCTCCATGTTCGCGGCCACAAAGAGTTTTTTGTCGGCACGGACCTTTTCGCGCAACATTTGCATGTTGTCCGCGGGCTTGTCCTGTGCGAGAGCAGGCATTACACCAAAGGCGAGGACTCCTGCTAACAAGATTACGACCAAAAGCATCCTTCTTTTCTCTTTCATCGGGGGTCTCCTTTCTGCATCCTGTGATTGTGATTCCGAAGGAGGTTTTCGCCGGCAGGCACCTCCAACTCCCTGCATTCCAGTAAATGAAATCCCCAGGCAGGAAGATCCACATAAAGCCCCGGACCGCACATCTCATCCCCGTCTCGCTCGTATTCCGCCGATGTGAACGCGTCTTTCAAACGCCAGGTCCTGCCCTTGAGATCGTCCCACGGGATTCTGACAAGACACTGAGCGGCTGTATCGGAGAGGTTCACCACCATGAGGCAGCGCGCCCCCCCCTTCTGCCAGCACCAGCTGACGAGATTCAGGTAACTCTCGTTACCGGGCCATCCCCATCGGTCACAGAGTCTCCATGTGCCCGAAAGGAAATCTCCCCTGGACAATGTTTCGAGCAAGATCCGGTAGAACGCAAGCAAGTCGGAATCCGGCGACTCCTCCGGACGCCGGGCCAAAAAGACGGGCAGCCGAACACGCCTGCCCGCCATTTGGCCCTCATGGATCAACCTGGCTCCCGGCAGCGTCAGGGTCGTCACCGCAGCTGCCCGGTGCTTTTCCGGCGAGAAGGCGGCAGCCGCTCGGGGTTCGTCATGATTTTCGATGAAGCGAACAAGCTTTTCCTGGTAGGACAGGTCCGCACAGAGGTGCAGCCGCACGCTTTCCGCCGGGTCGTGCTCCAGGCGGTCGTAGAGCCGCTTGTCGTAGCAGTAGTCAAATCCCTGCTGCTGCAGTTCCCACTCCAGGTCCCAGTAGGCCTCGGCAATAAACTGGAACCCTGGGTGCCTCTCTTTGACCGCAGGGATGATCTGAGGCCAGTAGTCCGCCTCGGGCCTTGTCCCCGCACGACCGCCCCAGGTCCGCTCGAAGACA
>DAIQOB010000200.1:0-5661 GCA_036788075.1 Syntrophobacteraceae bacterium | reverse complement strand
TACCACTCAGCAGCTGCAATTGAGGTCTGGAGAGTTGAGGCTGATTCGGGTGGATATGCCTGAAGTCATCAGCGAAGATCTTCCCTATGATGTGGTCGTGACGTTTGCAGCGCAGGGCAGACCCGAGATCAAGAGGGCCTGCTTCCGGTGGTTTGCGGAAACGACCAACGTAAAATCTCCTTCACTCTATTGCTATGCCACGGAAGTCCAGGATAACGCCCCCATAGGTTCCAGTTGCGCACGGTGGCTGGCCGAAGGAAAATTTTCCGCATCGTCGCCCCTGTTTTGTGCCAATGTGGTGAGCGTCAATTACGATGAGACTCCCGGAAGGTTCATCGTGAAGATCCAGTCTCGCAACATCCAACAGGCCTACAATAAGCTCGAGTGTTACGCTGAATATGAAGTCGATGGCGAAATGAGGGAAACCAACAGAGTCAGCGCGAGAGTGAGGGTGGAGCAATAGACCCACTCTCGACAGTGCATTTTGAGGGGTGCATTTTACTGTTCAATGAAGTATGATGGCGGCAAAGGTCGTGCTCCCGCCGATGTGGGATGCGGCCGCCGAAGCAAGAGTATTCTATCTTCCCAGCGTCTTACCGTAATAGAGACAGAATCAACGGGCAGGGTGTCCCTGCTCCAGATCGATCATCCCGGCAGGTCTACTTCCGGCGGATTCCCTGACTCCCCCGGTGTGGAGACGTGCCTCCTGCGATCGTCTGAAAGACGACGGCAGTCTCTCACGAAGGAACAAAGCGGCGTTCCTGGAAAAGTAAACGCAACGCTTTTTTTTCATAGGAAAAACGGAGGAAGTCATGGCCAGTATATACAAATTCATCGAGTTGGTGGGAACCAGTCCAACCTCCTGGGAGGAAGCTGCGAAAAGTGCCGTTGATACGGCGGCAAAAACCCTCCGCGAATTGAGGGTTGCTGAAGTGAAAGAGTTGGATATGATTATTGAAAGCGGGAAAGTTGTTGCCTATCGAGCGAAAGTGAAAATATCTTTCAAATACGAAGGCTGATCTTGAGATCTCACGGCAAGACGCAGCTTCCAGTCGCCACAAACCAATGAACTAAAAACCATCTGGCTGGAATCAGATGGTAGGGCAGTGAGAAGAAATCGTTTCCGTCATACAGCACGGAGGGTTGCTCTTCACTGTGTGTATAAGTGGTACCGTTCCTGCGGTTGTGCGCCGCTTTGTTCCCCTCAACCGCCGAATGTCATCGATCTTTACCGTCTCCGTCTCGCTGATCGGCAAGAGTCAGCTGGACTTCAGGGAACATCGCTTTCTTCCCAGGAGATGGTTGCCACCTGGGGTATCTCCTTGGTGAGCATGCTCACAATCCGACCCCAGGCAGCATGCTCCTTGCTGCACAGGCGGAGCCGGTATGTCACCCTTTGACTGAGTATTTCATGTTGGTAGTTTATGAAACGGATTTCCACCTCCGGGAACCGGGCCAGTATCTCTTTGATCTTATCGAGTGGTTTGCTCTCACTGGAGCAGGTCAGGCTCAGAATGGTGAAGACATCGTGTGAAAACAGGTGCTTCAGGAAGCGAAGATTGTAGAGGATGATCAGGCTGATCAGTGTCGTTACTACCGCCGGGAGCAGGTAACCGGCGCCGATGGAGAGACCGATGCCGGTTACCAGCCAGAGACCCGCAGCGGTGGTGAGTCCACGAACGGTTCCCTGTCCTTTGATAATAGCGCCGGCCCCCAGAAAGCCCATGCTTGCGATGGCATAGGAGGCAATGCGGCCCGGATCCACTCGTACCACGGAATTCATGTCGAGATGTTGGAAAGCCTCTTCCATGTGCAATGAGAGCATCATCATGAGGCAGGATCCCATGGCCACCAGCAGGTTGGTTCGTAGTCCCGCGGCCTGCCCGTGGGCTTCCCGTTCAAAGCCGATGGATGCTCCCAAAAAGGCTGCGAGCAGCAATTTCGCGAGCTGCATCAAAAACTCATGCCAATCGATCATGCCTTATCCTGCTCACACTCTGAGCCGCCGCGGCTGCAGAAAGAGCATGCCGCTTTGTTCGCCCACAGCACGGCCAGGGCTTTGGCGGGTTCCTTGTTGATGCATCGAAAGCTGTGGCTGACGTCCGATTCAATGTATATGGCATCCCCGGTGTTGAGCACTTCAATGCGGTCTACCGTCCGGAACTCCAGAGTTCCCTCCAACACATAAATGAATTCTTCTCCATCATGGCTGGTAAAAACCATTTCATCAGATTCCTGGACAGGAAACTCTATGAGATACGGATCCATTCTTTTGTGGGCTTTTTTCGTTTCCAACGAGAAATACGTGTATCCGACCTCACCTTTTTCCTGGTGAGGGCGTTTTTCAATGCGCCGACTTTCCGCCTGTCGGGTTATGGCGATCTTGTCGTTGTCGATCTCATCCTCGAAGAAATAATTCATGCCGACATCCAATCCTCTGGCCAGCTTGAGCAATGTCGCTACGGGGGGTACCACGTGGTTGTTTTCGATCTGGGAGAGGAATGGCTTTGAGAGGCCTGTCCTGGCAGCGAGATCTTGCAGGGTGTAGCGATTTTTCTGCCGAAGCTCTCGCACCTTATTCCCTATCTTGAAGGCCCTAATAGCTAAATTGATGTCCATATCAACATTCTGTGTCATGTCATTTCCTCAGAGCCTGTGAGATCAGCTACAGACAAGTATTCCGCGTCATGATATCCACTTTTACCTACGCTAAATTTTGACTCTTGTAAACTATGTTTTCTGATACAAAAAGAGAAAATGACCGCTGAGTGCCCTGCACATGGGGAATCCAGTGGAAGGGCCATTCATGGCCCCAGTCTTGGAAGGCACGGGGTTTCATCGGTGGGGCGGCATGCAAACGGCAATGTCGCGGAGAAGGCTCCCGTTGGAGTTGCACGGGGGGGTGAGGCGAGTGAAGGAAGGATCGATGGATGAGGAATCGACGGGCTGGAAGCGAGATACCCCAATATGCCTGTCTGAAGGGCACGGGGCGAACCCTGTGGACTGTGCCAGGGGGCTCGCCCGGTGCCGGATGTGCATCAGTACTTATCGTAGTGGGTGAACTCGCTGACCTCTCTGCGCTTGGGGGCGCCGGTTCCCTTGGCGGGATACCCTGTGGGAATGAGGCTCACCAGTTCGATCCCCTCCGGGATTTGAAGGACTGCTTTCGCCTTGTCGTGATCGAACAACCCCGCGATGACAGTCCCCAACCCCAGGGCGTGGGCCGTCAAGCACAGGCTCTGGGTGGCAAGACCCACATCATACATGAACCAGTCACCGAACTTGGTGGTGACTTCTCCCTTGTAATATCCTGACGACTGCAGTTTGCCGCATATGCCTATGACGATGGGCGCCTCAACAATAGCGCGGGTTGCAGGATTGCCCTTGCCCATGGTTTCCTGGAGCCTTTTTTTGATCTCCAGGTCCTTGACGACAATCACTTCCCAGCACTGTGTATTGGCCCAGGAAGGCGACCAGCGTACCGCTTCCAAAATTTGCTCCAGAACCTCCTGGGGAACTCCTCGGTCCTCAAAATTTCGGATACTGCGTCTATTCTTAATGATGTCCAATACGTTTTCCATGATTTTTCCTCCTGAAAATGATGAACGGTGAAACCCGGCGTCGCATTTGAACAAACAGCTCTCTCGTGTCGTTTCATGATTCCACAGGTTGTTCCAATGAGCAAGCAGAAGGTGAGAGCCCAATCTCCTGCATCAAGACCTGCAGTTCTTTCCAATTCCAGGGAGGGCGGGGGGAATCTTGCGGAATAGAAGACCAGGGCCAGCCGCAGGGATAGGGCGATTCTATGGACAGTTCTGATTTGAGTGTGGGATGGACCAGGATCAATCGTTGGGCCATGAGGGCGATCTGCTTGTGGGGCAGGGGAAAAGGGGCGCCATAGCGGAGGTCGCCCAATACGGGATGCCCCAATTGGGCCATTTGGAGCCGTATCTGGTGGTGCCGACCGGTTTCCAGCTGGATCTCCACCAGGCTGCTGGAGGACGAGGCATCGAGCACGCGATAAAACAGACGTGCTTCCCGTGTCTGGTGTGTAGGCCTGGCATGAATGACACTGGAGCGTTCCGGACGCCGCTCGATGTGATGGATCAGTCGCCCAGAGGATTCCTTCAAGTGGCCATGAACGACTGCCAGATATCGCTTTTGGATTGTCCCGCAGCGGAACTGTTCGCTCAGGCGTCCAGCGGCTTTGGACGTCCTCCCGAAGAGAAGAGCTCCCGCTACAGGGCGATCGAGGCGGTGGACCAGGGCCAGAAATACCTCTCCGGGTTTTTGATAGCGCATCTTGAGCCAGGCCTTGGCCAGGTCCAGCAGTGAAACCTCCCCCGTCCGATCCCCTTGAACAAGGAGTCCCGCTGGTTTATAAAGGGCGAGCAAATGGTTGTCCTCATAGAGTACGGGCCATAAAGGGTGGTAGAAATAATTATCCTTCATCCCGATTTCCCTCGTCCTGAACATCTGAGCCTTCATCCCAGTTTTTCCTGCAGTCACGGGGATGAATTCAAATGGAAGCAAAACGTGCGATCCCCCAAAGACCCTTTCGGAACATCAAACCGACATCCCGGCATCTGTGAAATGGCCGCCCTGTTGAAGTCAGCCGATATCGAACTGGCTCAGGAAGGGTTGGAGCAGCTTTGGAAATACCACCAATTGCTGCGCCAATACAACCCTGAACTGAATCTCACGCGCATCCATAATTTTGCCAATATGGTGATGAAATTGTACATTGATTCCATCCTTCCGGGAAAGCTGGTGGATTTGCCTTCCCCTCTCCTGGACCTTGGCACGGGGCCCGGAATGCCCGGGGTTCCCCTGAAAATAGCCTTTCCCCACTTGACTGTGCTCCTGGCAGAAAGCCGGCAGAAGCGTGTCGAGTTCTTGAAGACGGTAGTGGAGGAGCTGAGGCTGGAGGGAACGGAGGTCATCGGGGAGGGCATATCGACTCGCTTCGAGCGGCCTGTGGTGGGAGTCATCACACGGGCGGTGGAGAACATGGGAGCGACTCTTGAAAGGGTGGGCGGATGCCTGTCCAGGGGGGGGCTGGTCATTTTCATGAAAGGCCCGCACTGTGACGACGAGATTCAAACGGCCCTGGAACATTGGCATGGGGACTACCGGATGCTGCGGGACCTGCCTTACCGCCTTCCCGGGACACCCCATGAGCGGCGTCTTGTCGTCTTCCAGCGCCTTGGAGAAACTCTCGCCGGCAGAAAGGCTCGAGCAATGGCTCTGCACACGCCCAAAGACATCGCAAGCCTTGAGAACCCTCTTTTCAAGGAAATGAAGAAGCTCCTCACCAGTCGGGGGATCAGGAAGCAGCAGAGGGCCCTGGTTTCTGGAAGCAAGCAGGTGTCGGAAATTCTCGCCCAGTTTCCCGAGCGCTGTGAAGCATGGATCACCAGTGGCGAAGCAGACCTGCCGCCGTCGGAAAGCCCGCGGCACCTCTCCTGGTATCGCCTGGCCCCTCCCTTGTTCCGCATGCTGGATGTTTTTGGAACGGAAAGGCCCCTGTTACTCATTCGCGTCGATCCCATCACACCCTGGGACCCTGCCCTTGGACTTCCGAACGGGTGCAGCCTCATGATTCCATTCCAGGACCCGGAAAATGTCGGTGCAGTCCTGCGCTCGGCGGCAGCATTTGGA
>DAIQOB010000199.1:0-5691 GCA_036788075.1 Syntrophobacteraceae bacterium | reverse complement strand
GGATGATCGAGGGGAGTGGAAAGAGGCTTTGCGGGGCTTCCGAAGAGAAAAGCCTCCATGCCCGCGTCCGCCAGGGTCGAGGCGCTGTTGAATGCCGCTTCGGATTCTCCGATGACGGCCGTGGTAAAATTGTACGGTCTGGCTGGAGCCGGAAGACTTTTTAAATGCTTCGCCCTGCCGATGGACCGGTCCATGAGCCCCGTGAAGCGCTCGACGGCCAGCTGGGGGTCGCTCTGGAGCAGCCTCAAAACCTCACCCCTCAGGTTGCAGGTTTCCACCATGGCGCGGCTGATGCCCGTGCCATGAAAGAGGGCATTCTTGAGGCGGCTGCGCTGATCGGTGCAGCTGCTGCAGATGAAATCCAGGGGGCAGCAGACGCAGGAAGCCAGCACAATGCGTGTCAGCCCTTTTTCCCGGATGGTTTTGAGAATAGACGTCGAACCCTCGGGAGTGCAGGCCGCATTCAAAACCTCCACATGCTCCATCTGGGGCCGTCCCGACAGCCCCGCCATGTAAGAATCCAGCTCTTGGGACCAGCCGAGGGAATCGTTGCAGCGGCAGACGAAGACTCCCAGGCGGTGCTCCCGCAGCAGCTGAGGTCCGGGCGGGGAAAAGGCGAGCCCGTGTCCCTTCAGCCTTTGAGATGTTCCGCCAAGCAGGATCATGGCTTCGGCTGCTGCGGCAAACCCTCGGAGTGTCATGGCATGCACATCGGCTCTGGCGCCTTTCGTGTTGTAAGCCCGGATGACGTCTTCCCCTTTGACGGAAGGGGCTGCCTGGGGATCGGCAATGATGACGACCCCGGCATGCTCCACATCGACAGAATCCACGGCTCCGTGCTGAATGGTTTCACTGGAAACACAGGCTTCGACACACTGCAGGCATTCGGAGCAGACACCACACTGCAGGCAGCGAGCGGCTTCCGTGAAGACTTGTGTCTCCGTCAGTCCCAACGCCACCTCATCGAAAGAGCCGCATCGGGCCGACGGCTGACGCTCCGACATGTGAACCCGTGCAACCGAAGGGATATCCGGGGTGATTTCCGGAAAGTCCCTGTCTTCGGGCCTTTGTGGATTTCCGTTGGCAAGCGTCTCGCCGCTAAGGGATTGGTGGACGGCGCGAGCCGCCTCCCGCCCGGAGGACATGGCTTTCACCACGCTGGAGGGACCGCTGACGGCATCGCCGGCGGCATAAACCTTCCTGAGAGTGGTGGAGCAGCTGGAATCCACCTGGATGAACCCGGAAGGGGAGACCTCGATCCCGTCGTTCAGCTGACAGGTGGGAGAATTGGCCATCTGGCCTATGGCCACAATGGCCCGCTGAAATTTCAGCTCAAAAGGCTCTTTCCCCGGAACGATGACCGGCCAGGGAATGCCTTTGGCGTCCGGCTCTCCGGGCGTAGTGACAGCGCAGCGCAGTCCCTGGAGTCGGCCCTGCGCGCCCAGAAACTCCGTCACCTTGGCCGAGTAGACAAAAGAGACTCCTTCTTCCCTGGCAGCCAGAACTTCTTCGGGATCGGCGGGGATGAGCTCTTCGGGAAACCAGGAAACGATGGTGACCCTGGCCCCGAGGCGCACGAGTGCCCGCGCCACATCGAAGGCCGCGTTGCCGTCTCCCACGACGGCCACCTCTTCGTTCAGCCGCTGGATCTCGTCCCTGTAAAGTCTTCCCAGGAATTCCAGGCACCCTTCCACCTGGTCCAAATCTTCACCGGGCACCCCCAGCTTTCGGTCCTTCCAGGTGCCCGTGGCGAGGATGACCGATGCAAATTCCTTTCGCAGTTCTTCGTAGTTGTTTGAGGCATCTACGGCCGCCCCGGTTC
Organism: Syntrophobacteraceae bacterium; assembly: GCA_036788075.1. Classification (GTDB taxonomy): domain Bacteria; phylum Desulfobacterota; class Syntrophobacteria; order Syntrophobacterales; family Syntrophobacteraceae; genus Desulforhabdus. The sequence continues at coordinate 3,869 of DAIQOB010000199.1, read as the reverse complement.
TGAATTCCACTCCGAGCCCCTGGATATAAGCGATTTCATGGTCCAGGATGCTTCTCGGCAGGCGATAGGGCCCTATGCCATAGCGCAGGAGGCCGCCCGGCTTGCTTTCCTTTTCGAAAACAGTGACCGGATAGCCCCAGCGGGCCAGATCCGCCGCAGCTGCCAGCCCCGCCGGACCCGAACCGATGACGGCGACCTTTTGATTCCTGAAAGGCTGTGAAGCTCCCTTCAGCGCATGGGGGTGATCGAGCTCATAGTCTGCAACGAAGCGCTTGATGTCCCGGATGGACACGGGTTCGTCCAATTCCCCCCTGCGGCACGCGATTTCGCAAGGATGCGTGCAGATGCGTCCGCAGATTCCAGGAAGGATGTTGTCACGGCGGATGAGGTCGAGGGCTTCGATGAATTTTCCCGCCCTGGCGAGGGCGACATACCCCTGAGCATTTACTCCCAGAGGGCAATTGGCCTGGCAGAGGGGCTTCTGGCGTTTGTCGATGGAGGGGTGGCCCGGAAGGCTGGCACGCCCGTTGAAATGAATGGGTTTGGTCCCCTCCGGCGTGGAGGCCGGACAAATGTCGGCGCAGCGTCCGCACAATACACAGTGGTCGGCGTCGATGTAATTGGCGGAGCTCTTGATGTGCGCACAAAATCCCTGGGGAGTGTGCTTGAGGGAGGTGATTTCTCCGGGAAGCACGCAGTGGATCCTGGGGTTGCGCAAAATACGCAGGAGTCCGGGGCGGAGCGCGAAGTTCAACGGCACGCCCGAGGAGAGGCGCCATTCCTCACGGGAGAGTTTCTCATTGAGATCCGCTGCGGAGTCCACCAGGGTGACGGGGATACCCATTTCTCCCAGTTTGTTGGTTGCAGCGAGCCCGGCAGGGGTCGCACCGATCACCAAAACCCGGTGGAGGCGATCTTTGGGAGCTCTCATGCACCGACTCCTTTCTTACCTGCTGCCTTTTTTCGGCGTCCTTTCAGAGTGGCGAGACCAAAGTCATATCCCTTGTTGAAGGCGCTCAGGTTCAAGGCCTCCGTTCCCTTGGGTACGGAGTCGGCAACGGTCGCCCGCGTGGCTTCGAGGGAAACGGCGCCGGTGATGGCCGTAAAAAATCCCAGCATGACAATGTTCGCCATCATTTTCCTGCCCAGTTCCTCGGCGATGCGGGTGGCGGGTATGGCGAAGATGTCTCCACACTTGACCTCTTCGACCTTTACCAGGTCCTGGTCCAGGATGAGAGTTCCGTCCGTCTTGATGCTGGCGCCGTACTTGTCGAACCCTCCCTGGGACATGCATACGAGGATGTCGGGGTGGCGCACATATGGGTAGTGGATCGTCTTCTCGGAGATGATGACCTGAGCGCTGCAGTATCCCCCGCGGGATTCCGGCCCGTAAGACTGGGTGAGGGTACTCTCATTGTGATCCAGGAGGCTTGCCGCCTTGCCCACGATTTGGCCGGCCAGCACGATGCCCTGTCCGCCGAACCCGGTGATGAGGATTTCTTTATGCAGGTTTGAAGGAGGTGTTGAACTCATGCGCGTTAGTCCTATTTCGGGAGAGCTCTAAAAATTGATGCGGCAGGTCTTGTCGTAGGAGTCCAGGAAGGTCGGCCGCTCATGATCGATGAACTTGCCCAGCGTAATCCCCTGTTGGTAGTCCAGAATGACGTCCGACGGATCCGCACCATTTTTGATGACGGTGCGCTCCTGGTAAAGCCTCAGAGAATCCAGGGGCTTTTCCTTGTTGCGCCGGCCGTAACCGGTGGGGCAGGGGGCCAGAACTTCGATAAAGGAAAATCCCCGGCGGGTGAGGGCTTCTTCAATGGACTTGGTCAGGTCCCGTGTATGAAGGATCGTCCACCGTGCCACGTAGCTTGCTCCCGACGCGTACGCCAGGAGAGGCAGATTGAAGGGGGTCTCGGGGTTTCCCAGAGGGGTAGTGGGGGTCTTGGCCAGGCAGGGCGTCGTGGCTGCAGCCTGGCCTCCCGTCATCCCATAGTTGAGGTTGTTCACGCAAATGACCGTGAGCTCCACATTGCGCCTGGCCGCGTGGATGAAATGGTTGCCGCCGATGGCGAAGAGGTCGCCGTCGCCGCTGAACACGACGACGTTCAGTTCGGGATTGGCCAGCTTCATGCCCGTGGCAAAGGGAATGGCTCTTCCGTGGGTGGTGTGGTAGGAATCGAGCTTGATATACCCGGCGCCGCGTCCTGAGCAGCCGATCCCGGAGACCATGGTGGTTTTGTTGAGATCGATGCCGCTCGTTTGCATGGCGACCAGGCACGAGGCAAATACCGTGCCGATGCCGCACCCCGAACACCAGATGTGCGGGATGCGATCCGTGCGCAAAAGAGCATCCAGCGGATGGTCTGAACGAGCCTTTAACTTATCCATGTGTACTCCTGATCTCTCGCAGCTTTTCAACGATGGTGTCCGGGGAAATGACCGTTCCTCCGGTGTGCCCCACCAGGTGGACGGGGACTTTGCCGGCAGCGGATCGCTGCACCTCCAGGTGGATCTGCCCGAGGTTGATTTCCACAGTCACGAGAGCGCCTACTCTGTCCGCGAGCTTGTTGACAAGCTGTTCCGGAAAGGGCCACACTGTGATCAGCCGCAGCAGACCGGCCTTGATCCCCTGCTCTCGAGCTTCATCGACGGCGGCGAGGCTGCTCCGGGAAGAGACGCCATAGGAGATGATGGCGATCTCCGCGTCGTCCATGCGGTAGCTTTCCGTCTGGATGATATCGTCCAGGTTGTCTCGAATTTTGGTGACGATGCGATGCATCATCTCTTCTTGAGCGCCCTCGGTCATGACGGGGTATCCCCGTTCGTCGTGGGTGAGTCCCGTCACATGGATCCCGTATCCCTCGCCCGCGATGGCCATGGGAGCGACGCCGTTGGGGCCGGCCTGGAAGGGCTTGAACCGGTCCTTTCTTCCTTTCGCCTTGGGGCGGTTCTTGAGCTTGATGGCGCCGGGTTCGGGGATGACGACCTTTTCGCTCAAATGCCCGGTCACTTCATCCGCCATGACGAGGACGGGAAGCCTGTAGGTTTCACTCAGGTTGAAGGCCATGATGGTATGATAGAACATCTCCTGGGGAGAGGCCGGCGCCAGGGCGATGATCTCGTAATGACCGTGAGACCCCCAGCGGGCCTGCATCATATCGCCCTGGGCCCCCAGGGTGGGAAGTCCCGTCGACGGGCCCGCCCTTTGAACGTTCACCACGACACACGGGGTTTCTGTCACCAGGCCCAATCCGAGGTTCTCCATCATGAGGCTGAAGCCCGGTCCTGAGGTCGCCGTCATACTCTTCACGCCGGCACAGGAAGCGCCCAGGACGGCCGCCATGGAGGCGATTTCATCCTCCATCTGAATGTATATGCCGCCGACACACGGGAGTCGGTCCGCCATACGCTCGGCGATTTCCGTCGCGGGAGTGATGGGATACCCGCCAAAAAATCGGCATCCGGCAGCCAGAGCACCTTCGGCGCAGGCCACATCCCCTGTCATAAAATGTTCACCGGTTAAGACTGCAGCGTTCATAAGCGATCTTCCAGCTATAGAGGCAGTGCCTCGGTTTTTTTAACATGAAAATACCCCTCAATCCCCCTTTGATATAAGGGGCGGCAGGGGGGGTATTGATGGGGCTGAACACCACCGTATTCATGACCGTTAAGCAAATTTTCTTTTGAAGCGCTGGTGCCCCCCATGCGGGATCGCAAGAAGGGGGCTGCTTTCCACCCTATACCTCATCCGGCGGGGCCTCTACGGAATAAATGGCGAAATCCGGACAAATGGTTTCACAGTAATGGCAGTTGACACAGGCTTCGAGTTTTTTTATGGCGGGAGGGTGGTAGCCCTTCACATTGTA
>DAIQOB010000198.1:0-5703 GCA_036788075.1 Syntrophobacteraceae bacterium | reverse complement strand
AAAGTCTTTATTTTCCTGGATTCCGGCTTTCGCCGGAATGACGAACGTTGGTTAAATCAAGAACATTGCCGCCTCCCCTGGGGGCACGCTGAAGCATCGCTTTTTTCCTGTCGTTCCAGGTTATCAAATATTGAAGACTTATCCAAGCGGGGAGCTCGATTCCCTTGGAATCGTGAACCCGTGCCGGTGGAAATCCCGTGAATGCGCATTCCATCTAGCCTCGCGGCGTGCGGCATTCCCTCCAAAGTGCGTATTGTCATGGGAGTCAACCCATGCTACAAATAGCTCGTTTCTGATAGAAAAAACCGCATGGTAGATATTATGGACCGACACGCCCTTCGGGGCTCATTATATAAGAGAGGACACCAAGGCTTTGGCCCCAACAGCGAGTAAGGGTAAAGGGCAAACGGCAACCCTGCAGGTTGCTTTTGACGACAATCATCTGGTGCAGCAACTGGCGGGAGAGCAAAACAGCTACCTCAAGATCATTGAAAAACAACTGGACATCCGCATTCACCTGCGGGGAAATCAGTTCACCCTCTCGGGAGACAAGCCCCAGGTGGAGCTCACCGAGCGGCTCCTGCACCAGCTGATGGAGATCCTCCATAAGGGATATCCCCTTTTCGCCAGTGACATTCTCTATTCCATCCGCATTTTGAGTGAAAACATCCATCGAGATCTCAAGGACATACTCCTGGACCAGGTGTTCATCGCCTCCAACAAGCGGGTCATCACCCCCAAGAGCGTCAAGCAGAAGGAGTATATCGAAGCCATCCGCAATCATGACATCGCCTTCGGAATCGGACCGGCGGGAACGGGGAAGACTTACCTGGCCATGGCCATGGCCGTGGCGGCCATGAGTCGAGAGCAGGTCAGGCGCATCGTTCTGGTGCGCCCGGCTGTGGAGGCCGGCGAGAAATTGGGCTTTCTGCCGGGCGATCTCGCAGAAAAGGTCAATCCTTACCTGCGGCCGCTCTACGATGCCCTTCACGATATGATGGACTATGAAAAAGCCGCCAACCTCATCGCACGGGGCGCTATCGAAGTTGCTCCTCTCGCCTTCATGCGGGGACGCACCCTCAACGACGCCTTTGTCATTTTGGACGAAGCCCAGAACACCACGCGGGAGCAGATGAAGATGTTTCTGACACGCCTGGGGCTGGGGTCCAAAGCCGTCATCACGGGTGACATCACTCAGATCGATCTGCCGGAAAACAAAGCTTCGGGACTCGTTGAAGCCATCAGCCTCCTGAAAGGAATCGACGGGATACGCCTGGTTTTTTTCACCAACCGGGATGTGGTCAGGCACCGACTGGTGCAGGAAATCATTCAGGCTTACGAGCGACTGGAAAAGGGCAAAGCTCCCGCATCCCAGGGGGCATCGCACGAGTGAGGCCATGGAAAAGGAAAAGCGAGAACTGGACAAGCACAAAAACAGGCCGAAAGCTATCCTGGCAGGCACCAGGCTTCTCTGTTCCCTGGAGGATATCCTCTGCCAAAAAATTCTGCTCCTGGGAGCCCTCAGTCTCATCATCTCCCTCCTCCTGGCCCCATCCTTCGTGATGGCTCCCCCTCCCTACAGACTGGGAGACATCGCCGATCAAAACATCAAAGCCGGGCAGGACCTGCGCATCGAGGACGAGGAAGCGACCCTCAAGAAGCGCGAAGAGGCCGTCCGCCTGTCCCCCCTGGTGTACGACCTGGATGAAAGTGTGGGCGAGCAGGTCCTGGAGAGGCTGACTGCGGCCTTCGAGACCATGCAGGATTACCTGAAAGAGGACACCGCTCCAGCCGAACAGCCATCCCTCCTGACAGCCCCCCCACGAAATCCCCTGTCATCCATCGTGGAGCCCCTCCCTCTGGAGCTGAGGCGACCGAGGCCCTCAGCGCCGGCCTTTCCGGTTAAAAAAGATTTCGAGGTGCTCCTGGGATTTTCCGTCCCCGACGAAATCTTTTCCAACCTGACGGATGCCCGCTTTGATGAAAAGATACAGAACAAGGTGGGGGATCTTTTAAAATCCGCCTTTGAGAACGGAATTGTCGCCAGCAAGATTTCCCTGCTGCAGGCTCGGGGAGAGCGCATCGTCATCCGCCTGGCCGGTTCGTCCAATGAATACCTTGCCTCCTCTCCTCACGCCTTTCCCGATCTGGAAGAAGTGCGCAAAATGGCCAGGATGCAGGCTTTGGAGGAAGGAAAGAACGTCAAGGAGATGATGAGCATCGCTTTCCTCGTGACGCAGCTTCTCAAACCGAACCTGAGCTTCAACCTGGAAGAAACAAATGCGCGCAGAGAAAAAGCCTATGCCGAAACTTCCCCCATCTACATACACCTGGCCAAGAACGAAATGCTCGTGCGTGAGGGGCAAAAGATAGGCCCCCTGGAGATTCTCAAACTGCAAGCTCAGGCGCAGTCCCGCCCGGAAAGACACCAGCTCATCATCATTCTCACCATGTTTCTTTTCAGCGGCATGTCCATCTGGGTGGTGACCAATGTCACGAAGCAGCACATCCCGGCCTTTCGCATGGACTTTCAGGACCTGCTGTTTCTGGGTGTCGTCCTAGTCTTCATGCTGATCCTGGGGCGGTCGGCCCTGTGGATGGCCGAAATCATCGGCGAGGGAACGAGCCATTTGAGCGGAAGAACACTTCTGTATGCCGTCCCCCTGACAGCCGGGGCGATGCTGACCAGCATCTTTTTCGGGGTCACGATCTCCCTCCTCTTCTCCCTCGTCCTGACGATCTTTACGGGCATGCTTTTCGGCAAGGACTTCGGCATGTTCTTTTTCTTTCTCATCGGCTGCTTCGTGGCAGCCCACGGCGTAGCCCCATGCCGCAACCGCATGATCCCCATCCGAGCGGGAGTCCTGGTGGGATGCACCAACGTCATCCTCATCGTTCTCGGCGCCTTCATTCAAGACCAGCTCATCTTCTTTAAGATCGTGACCAACGCCTTTTTCGCTTTCAGCGGCGGCCTCTTTGCAGGCGTGCTGGCAACGGGCCTCACCCCTCTCGTGGAAATGGCTTTTCGGTATACCACCGACATCAAGCTGCTGGAGCTGGCCACCATGGACCAGCCGCTCCTCCAGGAGCTCATGGTCCAGGCTCCCGGGACCTACCATCACAGCATCATCGTCGGGAACATGGTGGAAGCTGCCGCCAAGTCCATCGGGGCCAATTCCCTCCTGGCAAAGGTGTCTGCCTATTATCACGACATCGGAAAGATCAAGAAGCCCCTCTATTTCATCGAAAACCAGTTTGAATGTGAAAACCGCCATGAGAAGCTCGCGCCCTCCATGAGCAGCCTCATCCTCATTTCTCATGTGAAGGAAGGAGTCGAGCTGGCCAGGCAGCACCATCTGGGCAGGGAGATCATCGACATCATCCGCCAGCATCACGGCAAAAGCTTCATTTCCTTCTTTTACCAGAAGGCCCTGGACGCCAGGGAAAAGGCAAAGACGAGCAAAGGCGCGGAGCTCCCCCCCATCCTCATGGACGACTACCGTTATCCCGGCCCCAAGCCCCAGACCAAAGAGGCGGGGCTCGTCATGCTGGGAGATGTGGTGGAGGCTGCCTGCCGATCCCTGACAGACCCCACGCCGGCGCGCATTCAGGGGCTGGTCAATCGCCTCATCAACAATATCTTCAGTGACGGACAGTTGGAAGAGTGCGAATTGACGCTGAAGGATCTGCACCAGATTGCCAAACATTTCAACCAGATCCTTGCCACGGTCCATCACAAGCGCATTGAATATCCGACGGCCCCCACCAATGACGGAAAGGGAAAATCCGATGTCTGTGATTCAAGTCAGCGTGAACCAAAGCCGGATCGAGATAAACCCCCAGCTCCTGGAGGAAAAAGCGGAGCGGATCTTAAGCGCCTTGGGATACACTGACGTCGAACTGAGCATCCTCATCGTGGACGACCGGGAAATGGCCGACATGAACCGGCAATACCGCCACATCGATTCCACGACGGATGTGCTGTCGTTCCCCATGTGGGAAGGGGAATTCGGAGACGTCTGCATGGACCTCCTGGGCGACGTGGTCATTTCAGCCCCTACGGCCCAGCACATGGCGATGGAGCATGACAGGCCCCTTTCGGCGATCCTGGACCTCCTCCTGGTCCACGGCATCCTGCATCTCGTGGGTTATGACCATGAGCGGGGTGAGGAAGCCGCCCGGGAAATGGAGACCCGCAGTATGGAACTGCTTCATCTTCTGGGGTATGAGGAAGAAAGCTTCGACTGGTATCTAAAACCCGGTGACACAGACCAAAGGCAGAAATAAGGAGGAATCTTGGCCAGACTTGCTATCAACGTCGATCATGTGGCCACGGTGCGCCAGGCGCGCCTGGCCGCTGAGCCCGATCCGGTCACGGCGGCCGCCCTGGCGGAATTGGCCGGAGCGCAGGGGATCGTGGTCCATCTTCGGGAAGACAGGCGCCACATCCAGGACCGGGATGTGGAAGTCCTGCGGCGAACGGTAAAGACCAGTCTCAACCTGGAAATGGCCGCCACTGCGGAAATGATCCAGACGGCCCTGCGCATCAAGCCCGACATGGTGACACTCGTCCCGGAAAAGCGCCAGGAATTGACCACCGAAGGCGGACTGGACGTCACACTTCACGAAGAATCCCTCCGTGGGGCCATGGAAACCTTTCACAAGGGAAACATCGCCGTCAGCCTCTTCATCGATCCGGACCCCAAGCAGATCAAGACGGCTCACAGGTTGGAAACCGATTACGTCGAAATTCATACGGGGAGCTTTGCCGAAGCGAAAAACTTCCAGAGGCGCCAGGAAGAATACGACCGCGTGGGAACGGCCGCCAAGCTGGCTCGGAAACTGGGACTGGGCGTCCATGCCGGCCACGGAGTCGACTATCAGAACATCTTCTGGCTCCGGAATATTTCCGAGATCGAGGAATTCAGCATCGGCCACGCCGTCATCGCACGGGCGGTCCTGGTGGGGATGGACCGGGCAGTGCGTGAAATGCTGGCACTGGTGAACGGATAGACGGTTAGATGGGAGTCTACGGCATCGGCATCGACCTCATCCGGACGGACAGGATTCAGCAGATGCTCTCCCGATGGGACGATCGCTTTCTGAAGCGCGTCTTTACGGAAGGAGAACGCCAGGTGTGCTCGGCTCGGAAAACACCAGCGCGGTGTTACGCCCTGCGATTCGCAGCCAAGGAAGCCTTCGTGAAAGCCCTCGGGAGAGGGATGCGTCCTCCCGTCCTCTGGCTCGACATCGAAGTGATCAACAACGCGTTGGGAAAGCCTGAAATCGTTCTTTCCCGGCGGGCGGAGATGTTCTGCGGAGAACAGGGGATTCGCGCCCGGCACCTGAGCCTCACCGACGACGGAGACTATGGCGCGGCCATGGTCGTTCTGGAAAGTTGATTGCCGAAATAGACCGGACACAAGGATAAGAATAAAGTGAAAGATTCACACCAGGGATTGCGTGTCGTCACCGCGCCCGAAATGGCCCGCATGGACCGGCAGACCATTGAAGAAATCGGGATTCCCGGCATGGTGCTCATGGAAAACGCCGCCTGGGGCGCCGCATCTTTTTTCCGCCAGGTGATTCCGGGCTTGTCGTCACAGCGCATCACGGTGGTCGCGGGGAGCGGCAATAACGCCGGGGACGGTTTTGTTCTTGCCCGTATTTTCTTTGGGGAGGGCGCCTACGTTCGGTTGGTCT
>DAIQOB010000197.1:2039-5725 GCA_036788075.1 Syntrophobacteraceae bacterium | reverse complement strand
GCGCTCCCTCGGCACAGAACGGGTGAGCATGATCAACCTGGCGGAAGTGGGGAAGACCCAGTCTCCGCCCGTCGTAACCTTCCCCGCTGGTCAGACGGCGCCGGATAAGGCGAAGGAACTTCATATCGCTGACACGATGGTGGAGACACCGGGGGAGGCCGCCATCATGGTAGTGAGCCCGGCCGACACCACCGTTTACTATTATATGGAAGGCATGAACGCACCCATGGGGAATTTCCGGAATTACGGACACATGCCCGTCGCGGTCCAGGTGATCGACCGTTCGGTGAAGGAGAGCGACCCGGGCGTCTATTCCGCCACGGTGCGCATCCCGGAGGCCGGGACCTATGACGTCGCCTTTTTGCTGGATTCCCCCAAAATCGTACATTGCTTCGAGTTGACGGCCCGCCCGAACCCCAGTCTCGAGTACAAAGGTCCGCCCCTGGCCGTGGAATACCTCAACGAGAAGCGGCAGGTGAAGGTGGGCGAGACGGTCCCGATTCGATTTCGGCTGACGGACCCTCGAACCGAAAAGCCCAAGATCGACCTGCAGGATGTCTATGTCACTTATTTTGTGGCGCCCGGGGGACCCCGCCGGAACTCCGCGGCACGGCATGCGGGTGAAGGCGTCTACGAAGCGGACGTGAGCATCGACGGTCCCGGAGCCTATTATGTTTACGTGGCAATCCCCTCGGAGAAGGTACAGCCGGCCGACCTTCCCTTCATGACCTTGAGAGCGACGGACCGGGGCATCCCGGCATCACGGGGCAAGGCATCCAGGGGGCCGGCAGCGGACGCCCGGTAGGCGGTATAGAGGTCAATGCTGTTGACTTAGCCAACGTTCGTCATTTCGGCGAAAGCAGGAATCCAGGAGAATAAAGGCCTTCTGAACCCCGGTTTTCGCCGGGGTAACGTTAAGTCAACAATATTGGGTAAGAAGGAGGGCGTATCCATGAAACCGATACGATTACTATTTCAATCCCTGCTGCTCATCTTCCTGATGCTTGCCTCCGCCCAGGGGCAGGAGGTCAAACAGGATGCCGCGACAGAGGGTCAACAGAGCCAAGCCGTGGCTGAGGATGCCGATTTTCAGCCCTTCATGAATGTCAATGTGCAGCTCTACGACCTGGAGCTGGTGACCCAGGAGGGCAAGCGGGTCAGGTTCAAGAGCGATGTGGTCGCCGATAAGCTCGTGGCCATGACCTTCATTTTCACGACCTGCACCACCATTTGCCCCATTTACAATGCCATCTTCAGCCAGCTCCAGCCCCTGCTGGGAGAGCGCCTGGGAAAAGATGTCGTCATGGTCACCCTCACCCTGGACCCTACGCGCGATGTGGTCGGGAGGATGAAACGGACAGCTCAAAAATTCGGAGCCCAGCCGGGATGGCTTTATTTGACAGGGGAAAAGCCCAATGTGGACCAGGTGCTGAAGGGGCTTGGAGCCTATTTTCCCAATTTCGAGGAGCATCCTCCCATGGCACTGGTGGGGGATGGGAAAACGGGTACCTGGAAGCGCTTCAACGGGTTTCCCAGTCCCGAGCAAGTCCTCGCTATGATCGACGAGCTCCAGGCAGCGCGAGGGACAGTTCAGTGAGGAAAGAGAGGAAAAGTTTTTGAACAACGGCCACGAAGAGCGACAGGAAGCCCCGAGCCATCCCTGGCTGTGGCTCGGCTTCGCCTTTTTGCTCCTTGCCTTCCTGTCGGGTCTGCCTCTGTTCCTGCGGCCCGCTCAGCAAAGCCCTCTGGATCCCCAGGAAAAATGGGGAAGGCAGATCTTTTTTGAAGGGACAAGTCCGACGGGCGGCACCATCAAGGCGTATATCGGCCACTCGCGTGTGGAGCTGCCGGGGTCCGCTGCAACGTGCGCCAGCTGCCACGGACCCGACGGCCTGGGGCGTCCGGAATCGGGAGTGATTCCTTCGGACATCACCTGGGACCATCTCATGAAGCGCTATGGCCACACCCACCTCAATGGCCGAAAGCATCCAGCCTTCACGGAGGCCACCCTCAAGAAATGCATCCTGACGGGCTATGACCCGGGAGGCAACAAGCTCAATGAAGCCATGCCGACCTATTCCATGTCCGCCGAGGACATCAATGCCCTCGTGGCCTACATGAAGCGCGTCCAGAACGACTCGGACCCCGGGATCACGGAGGCGGGTATTCGGATCGGCATCCTGTTGCCCTCATCAGGACCGGTGGGGGAGATCGCCCGGGGGATGCGGGCGGTCACGGCCGCCTATTTCGAGGAGATCAACTCGCGGGGCGGAATTTACAACCGGAAGATCGAACTGGTGGAATCCCTTTTCGACAACTCCAGGGAGAGCGCCCTTTCCGGCCTCACATCCCTGGTGGAAAAAGAAGATGTCTTTGCCCTGGTGGGAGGCGTCATTGTGGGAGCAGACCGGGAAGTCGCGCAACGGGTGGAGGAACAAAAAATCCCCTTGATCGGTCCCTTTACTCTGTCTTCCTCCGATCCTTTTTCCATCAACGAATTCACCTTTTATCTTTTTTCAGGGCTCAATGAGCAGGTGCGGGCCCTGGTCAAATTTGCCGCGGAGCACCTGAAGCTGCAGAACCCCCGCGTGGCGATCCTGGGGTCGGGCGGGGAGCAGCAGGAGGAGCTCAAAGGGGTCATCGAAGAGGCAGCCCGGGCGTATGGCTGGACATCCTTCACGGTTGTGAACCTTGCCGAAGGTGGTTTCGACGTTTCCTCCCTTGCCGGCAGGCTCAAGAAGGAGGAGACGGACATGGTGTTCTACCTGGGAACCGGCGGACTGAAAGCCCTGCTGGAAGAGGTTGAAAAGCCGAACCGACTCCCGTATGTCCTCATGCCGGGGGCTCATGTCCAGGAGGAGATGTTCCAGGTTCCCCCGGCGTTCCAGAAGAAGATTTACCTCTCCTACCCCATCCTGCCCTCGGATCAATCACCGGGCGGCATGTCCGAATTGAAGGCACTCCTCGAAAAGCACAACATTCCCATGAAGCACTGGACCTCTCAGGTTTCCGCCCTGAGTGCGGCGAAGGTATTGGTGGAGGGACTGAAAGGAGCGGGAAGGGATCTCAGCCGGGCAAAGCTCATACGCTCCCTGGAGCAGCTCTACCAGTTTCAGACCGGCCTCACTCCGCCCATCACCTTCGGCTCAAACCGGCGCATCGGCGCACTGGGCTCACACGTGGTGACCCTGGATCTCGATAAGAAGGATTTCGTGCCTGTCGGCGGATGGTTTGCGGTATTCGGGATGTAAACGGGTAGACTCATCCGGCAAAGGGGGAGAATGAGCAGGGGGCGCCTGTGTGAGCATCACTTCTTGTCCCCCTCCTCCACCAGCACCAGCAGCTGCTGGTCCCCCAGGGAAAAGGCCTCCTTCACCTTGCCATGCACGGTGATCTGGGCCCCCTTGCGAGGCAGGGTCTTGTCGGTCACGACAGCGATCTGCCCGGTCTTATCCCGAACGACAAAATACTTGATCACCATGAAGCTGAAGACTTCCGTGACTTCTCCGGACACGGATACCGACCGGTCTGAATATTTTCGCGGGTCTTCCAGGATTTTGGCAATGGGCGTTGAGAAAAACGCATCACAGCCTGCCAGGAGAAGACAAAGCAAAATGAGAATACTCCACGACCTCAAGCGCTTTTTCACCGGAATCCCTCCTCCGCATTCAGGGGAAAGTTGACCT
>DAIQOB010000197.1:0-1939 GCA_036788075.1 Syntrophobacteraceae bacterium | reverse complement strand
TTTTTGGAAGAACCGGTGCGGAACCATCCCGTCTGCTTGTTCACCTGGATTTTCTCCACCTGAGAGCCGTCCTTGCCGAGGATCTGGGCTTCGTAATACTCTTTCTCGTCTGTCAGGGTGCCGAGCTTCAGGTTGGCATCTCCTTTTGCCTTCAAATAATCCTGGAGTAATCCCCTGGCTTCATCCTGAGTAACAGATTTCCCCTGCCGGTAAGGGCAATCCGCCTGGCGGGGACAGTTCTTCATGCTCTGAGGCCCCATACCCTTTCCCATGCCCTTGCCATGGTGCATCCTGCCCCCTCCCATGCCGGAATTTGCCCAGGGACAAAACCAGCCGTCCGCAGTCGCGGCTGTGCCCTGCCCCATGCGTGGACAATTCCAGGTTGTCCCCTGGGATTGCCCTTGAGATGCATCCTGCGCGTAAACCATCCCCATGACCGGCGAGGCAAACCATGCACACAACATGACCCATACCATAAGCTTCTTCATTTTTTTCTCCTGTCGCTTTCCTGAGATTCATTGAATGCTCGCGCCATCACGGCGCCTTGACGATTCCTTTGCTCACTTGCAGAGGCTATAGAGCAGAAAGGATGCCAAAAGGGGAAAACGGGGAGTTGTGTCCCTCCCCTGCAGGTCCTCCAGCCAGGAAAGAGGCGGGGGCAGACGAACGGATAAGCATCTTAAATGAATATATTTTTCGTTTTATGCCCTCTGGTACTCATTGAGGAACGGCGGCGGAGCCCGCATGCGGCATCCCGGTCCTTTCTCCCCATTCTGAGCCGGGAGGTGGATCATGGAGCTCCTGCCGGCTGGATAAAATCTATCCAACTGTTCAGGGTTCAAGGCGACGGACTGGATAAAAAGTATCCAGATCTCCCGGCACTGCAGAATTCAATCCCAATAGACTGGTGGAGACAGGCGGCGACAGAGTGTCGCCAATACAGGTTTTTCTTTTCGCACGGAATGTGCACAATGATGGTGACACGTTCTGTCTGTCCTTTAACATACGATTTGACGCTTACGTGTTTTTTGTAGGAGCGGCATCCTGCCGCGACAAAAAGCCAGTCGCGGCAGGATGCCGCTCCTACAAAAAAGAACTTTTCAATCCTTAATGCGTATAGTTGCCGTTTCCAAGGAGTCGACACTATGTCTTCGCGACCTGCTTTGCCCGAACGGTGGGCGTGGTCTTCACCCTGGATGATCATGGGATCCGTGTGCATCCTGGCAGTGGTTCTCATCATCCTGGCGGCCAAGAACATCAACCGCGAACAGGAGTTCATGCTGCGGGCGCTGCTTTCTGAAGCGAAGATCCTCAGCAACTCCCTGGAGGCCAGCAGCCGCACCGGAATGATGGGAATGGGCTGGGGAAGGAGCCAGCTGCAGCTGCTCCTGGAGGAAACGGCCCAGCAGCCGGAGATCCTCTACGTGGCCATCGTTGGGGCATCGGGACGGATTGTTGCTCACAGCGATGCGAAGCAAACGGGGGGAAGCATATCCCTGAAGCCCCCCGCCGCCGACCAGTTCTCCTACCGTTTCGTGGAAGAGCCTAAACGCTCCTTTGAGGTCCTGAGCGCCTATAAGCCCTGGTTCCAGGGGAGGGGGAAAGGCCTCCACCGCATGGCCTGCCCCTTTCCCGGTGAATCTTCCTCACAGAGCAACAACGATTTTTTTCTGGTTCTCGGGCTGGACCCGTCCCCCTTTGAAGCGGCTCAGCGGCAGGACATCCAGCAGACTGTTCTCCTCTTTGGAATCATGTTTCTGGTGGGGGCCGGGGGATTGATCTCTCTCGTTTGGGCCCAGCACTACCGGGAGGCCCGAAAATGCCTCATGGACGTCGAGGCATTCACTTCGACCCTGGTCCGGCAGATGCCCGTCGGCCTGATCGCCACCGACCGCAGGGGACAGATTCAGAGGAACAATGCGGCGTCCCTTCAAATCCT
>DAIQOB010000196.1:0-5744 GCA_036788075.1 Syntrophobacteraceae bacterium | reverse complement strand
TTCACCTCCATTCCCTGAGGAACCTGAACCTGGACTGGACCAAGGACCCGGATCGTAAGCCCCGCCGCTCCCTCCTCATGCCGACGGTGGGGCGCGACATCCTCGCTGCCGAAGATCCCCCCATTCGCATGCTCTGGGTGGAGGGCTCCAATGTCGTCAACCAGGCCCCCGATTCTCACGAAGTCGTGCGGGCCTTCGAATCCATCCCCTTCAAAGTCGTGGTGGACGGGTTCATGACGGACACGGCGGAACGGGCGGACCTGGTGCTGCCCTGCGCCCTCATGATGGAGCAGGAGGATGTGGAAGCTTCCTACCTGCACGATTTCGTCCATTACGTGAGACCCGTGCTCCAGGCTCCCGGGGAGGCGCGGAGCGATTACTGGATCCTTTCGGAGCTGGGCAGGCGCCTGGACCCTCCCATCATCCTCCCGGACCCTGAAACCTGCTTCAGGCGAGCCCTCGACACGCCTCACCTGGATGCTTCCCTGGAAGAGCTGCGGGAGCGGAACTTCGTGCGGGCCAGGCGCCGGCCTGTCGCCTATGTCGGTCTCCAGTTCGACCATCCTGACGGAAAATACCGCTTCCCGGAAGCTCTCCATCCCGAAGCTCCTCCGCCCCCGGGTTATCCGCTCCGGCTTTTGAGCCTCATTCGCGGTGAAGCCATTCATTCCCAGATCTTGCCCGAAAAGCAGGAAATGCCTCCCCGCGTGTGGGTGGCCCCGGATTGTCTCTCCCTGGAAGGTTTGAACCTGGAGGAGCCGGTCGCCCTGGTTTCCCCCCTGGGGCGCCTGAAAGTCAGGGTGGCCTTGCTGGAAGGACTGCACCCGGAGGTCGTCGTCTACCGCAGGGGGGACTGGATGAAACTGGGAGGGGGAGCCAATCAGCTCATTGCTGCCGCTCTTTCGGATGTGGGAAAGGGAGCACCCTATTACCAGCAGTATGCGAGGCTTGAAAATGAGTGAAGTGGGTCGAGCCGGGCGAAACGTTCTGAACAGTTCTTAATGACAGCTGACCGTTGAGAAAGGGAACAGATTCAATGACTCCATCTGAGCAGACCATTCCACGAGAAATTCTCGACTTTTGTGAGCGCTGTGCCGAAGGCCTTCGGGGCTTGAAGAATCCCAGAGACTGCATCGCGTATATCCAAGAGGAGCTGCCCCTTCTCCTGCGGGAACGGGATCTTTTCATCGGGCTCCTCCAGGATGCGGTGGGAGGGCACAGCTTCCTGGACCCGCGCCGTCCCACGATGTTCGACAACGAGCTGGTCGTCTATGTCGCACAGGACCGGCTTTTTTCCCTGAGGATGTACCTCTGGGGGCCCGGTGAATTTTCGATGCCCCATGACCACAACGCCTGGGGGGTCCTGGGTCCCCTGTCGGATGGCTACAGTGTGACCAACTATCGACGTGAAGACGACGAAAGCCGGGAAGGCTATGCCCGCTTGACCGAAGTGGAGCATTTCACCCTGAACCAGGGGGAAACGACCTCCACGCTGCCTTTGAAGGCAGGCATTCACAAGACGGGGAACCCGACGGACGAAACCCTCATTTCCCTCAACCTGTATGGGAAATCCCTGCCGCGGGGGTATATCAACGGGTTCGACCTGGAAACGAACCGCGTGTTCCCCATTCTGCCGCCCCGGCGCAAGAAGGAGTATCTGCTGTCGAGAGCCCTGGACACTTTGAAAAAGGATGCGGCAGGACTGGGGAATTAGGGCCATCGGAAAGAGCACCTTAGGCACTTCTACTACCGTGATTTGAAGTCATATTTGAAAGGACGATAGATAGCGAACGAACATGTGCCTCAACTCGGATCCGCAACCACCCGGTGAGCATTTGGTTCGGTCCCTTAGCCGCGTGGCTGCGGGCAGGTTAGCTCGTTCGTTTTAGGGCAAAACCGGCTCGCTCGGCACTACTCCTTTTGTGTTAGAATTTTAGCAAGAAAGGAGTGATCTGTATGTCATCCAGAGGTACACAGGTTCTTAAAGAGGCATTATCGCTTCCTCCTGCTGAGCGTCTTGAGATGAGCCGGAAGACACCCGATATGTACCCATCGTGCATAGGAATGTTCGCCGTTTACTGATCCGCCGGTTTCCACACGGCATCTTCTATACCATCAGGCAAGACGTAATCACCATTCTGGCTGTTTTTTACGGGCATCGTGATCCCAAACGTTGGAAGTCCCGCAGCTAACGAGGGCATCCATCGGACACCGAACCACCCCGGTAAGTGCTCCGTATGCCAGGTGGTGATGTAGGAGGAGAGGGACCGCGAGGCCTCTCCCTATCCCCATTGGGCACTGGAGGCTCAAATGCTGTTGAAATGGACATCCCTTCTGTTCGTTTTTTTTATGATTGGGTGCGTTGGAATCCCACCAAACGTTAAACCTGTCGACAATTTCAATTTAGAGAAATATTTAGGGAAGTGGTACGAAATTGCCAGACTGGATCATTCGTTTGAACGAGGGTTAACGCGAGTAACGGCACATTACAGCCTGCGCGAAGACGGCGGTGTCAGGGTGTTGAACCGCGGTTACTCTGAAAAGGAAGCCAAATGGAAAGAAGCTGAGGGAAGAGCCTACTTCGTCAGTCGACCAGATCAAGGATATTTAAAGGTCTCATTCTTTGGGCCATTCTATGGTTCCTACATCATCTTTGAACTCGACCACGAAGGGTATCAATATTCGCTCGTGAGTGGCCCTGACAAATCTTACTTGTGGATTTTGGCTAGAAGACCTGAAATAGACGATGAACTGAAGAAGACGCTGGTGAAAAAAGCGGCAGCGCTTGACTTTTCCACAGAAAAACTCATATTTGTCAAACATCAGTAGAAGCCCTACGAGGCAATGCAGCCGAATCATTACACTCGCGGCTGATTTTTGTGGATCGTGTCATCAGAGGCCGAAAACCGCTTGTCTTTCACTAACGGTTTGCAATACTTCATCCAATTTCCTAAGATCATCCTCTCATGAGACGACCACCCTCGTGCCCCTGTCTCCCCGGAGAGCACAATTCATGATCTATATTTCCAGACTACTTCTCATCGCGGTCCTGACCGTTTTCTTCATCATACAGGCATCCAACACGGAAGCAGTCGCGTACGTCCGGGTTGTGCAGGACGGGGAGGCCTGGTGGTTCGAGGATGGTCAGGGCCGGAGATTTTTCTCTCTGGGGGTCAACTGCATTGGCGGGTGCTTCGGGCATGCGGAAGATCTTCCCATGGAGCCATCGAGAAGGCAGCGCATCGTTTCCTTCCTGAAAAGCGAGGGGTTCAACACTGCAGCCGGTTGGAGCAGCCCCTCCGTCTGGCCCGATTTCTACGTGGCCGATCAAATCTACACGGGGTTCCAGGAAGAAGGCCATGATGCCTTCGATGACGCCCTGTGGAAAGAGCGGTTCGAGCCCTGTATCCGGGAGGAAGTCAAACCCTTTTTGGGGAGGGAGGATTTCATTGGCTATTTTATCGACAACGAGCCGAGGTGGAACCCGGTCGACATCTTTCAATTTTACCTGAGCCTTTCCGGTCAGCGACCGGGAAGCAGAGCGTTTACAGCTTTCCTGAAATCCTTCTACAAGGGGAGCATACAGGCTCTCAACAGGGAGTGGGACTGTTCCTACGGGGGCTTCGAAGAAATCCCCGAATCCCCGCCGCCCAAAAGGTACTCCACGGCGATGCAGCAGGGAGTCCTCAAAGCCTGGAGAAACGAGGCGGCAAAAACCTACTACCGGCGCTACCTGTCCCTCCTTCGCTCCCTCGATCCCCACCACCTGGTCCTCGGCGTCCGCTACAGGAGCATCCCGGACCTGGACCTCTTCAAGACCCTCTCGCCCCTCTTCGATGTCGACTCCGTCAACCAGTACAATCGCTACGGAAACCTGAAGCCCGAATTTCAAACCCTGTACAAGGCCTCGGGAAAACCCCTTCTGATCAGCGAATTCTCCTTTTCCGGCTTTGCCGAGCCGGGGCGCCGGTCGATGCTTTTTGTGGATGTCTATTCCCAGGAGAATCGGGGCATTGGTTACCATAAATATGTGCTGGAGGCCGCTCGGGCCCCGTTTATGGTCGGGATGCACTGGTTCTTCTGGATGGACTACCCGAAGCGGGATGAGTCCGAAGGGGGATTCCTGCCGGACCAGAATGTCGGGCTGGTCACGACGAATGAATCCTGGACCTACGGAGAGCTTGCCGATTGGATCAAGCAGACAAACCGGGAAGTCCACGCCGCCCATGCCGCCGCCCGCTCCACGGTCCCTTCCGACCCTCCGCCGTTGCGAAAAAGCCTTCGGCGGTTCACTCCAAAGGTGGATGGAGACACTTCGGAGTGGCCGGAGCAGACTGCCGTGAAGCCTTCAGAGATCGAATCCCTCCGTGACGCGGTCTCCCTCCGGCACACCTATTTTATTTCCCAAGACGACGAGGCGCTTTACATCGCAGGGGATGTCTCCGACAGCCATCTCGATCAGCCCGGGGGCGAATGGGCCTGGACTGGGGACTACATTTTCCTGCATTTGAGCCCCGGAGGGCCGCCCGAGATGAACGCCCCCGAAAAACTCAGCCTGTCCCTCTATCCCGGAGGAGGCCCCGCCGGGGCTCAACCGTCGGCGGTCCGCTGGGACGGCTCCGGAAAATCGAAAGCAATCCCTTCCGTTGTGGCAAAGCGGGTCAAGGAGGGAGGGTTCAGTATGGAGGCAAAGATCCCGTGGTCCTCCCTGGAAGACTTCAGGCCCTCCCCCGCATCCTCGTGGATGCTGACCATAGGCTACCAGAACACCAATGAAATCTACCTGGCGTCCTGGCGCGGCGTCGTTGTCTTCCCTGCCCGGTGAGGCAGGATTCCTCCCTTTCCTGGAGACTTGCCCAAGGTTGCCCGACTGGCATGGTGTTCTGGAGCCTGCGGCATTCGGAGCATCGGTGCTCGGTCATGATGGGTTTGATTTCAGGCAAATACCCAATTCAAAAAGGAATTTTCGTGGGGAGAGCAAGGAGCAGGAGGCACGCACCCTTGCTCTCCCGTGGAACTACTTCAGCGTCAGCGTCAACATTCCGGATATTCTCGGGATAACGAATGTGTGGCACAGCGAACCGTTTATAATTGTTGCGCCTTGCACCTTCAGATTGGTGCCCAGCATGGGTCTAAGATCGATGCCAGGGATGCTGGCCAACTTTGACTCAGAACCGGTGCAAGGTTGAGCATCCGCTGGAGGACAGGTGCAGCCGACCCCGCCAATGGCCGTGCACGATGATGCAGTGTAGCCCCAAAACACATCGGGAGTACCGGTCCGGTCTGTCATGCCCAGAACCAGCCGCTTGCCTGCATAGTCCCCGTCCGTGAAACACACGATGAGCTTGAGCCAGATGATGTCGTTGTCCAGACCGCACACTCCAACATTTTTGAAGCCTTTATAGTTGAGATCAACGATCCAGTTTCCAACCTTTGAACCATCCAGATCATACACCTCTCCGATAAATGAGGTACCGTACCTGATGGCACCGACATCTATTCCTTTGGAAACCTCGATGCCCTTGAGCCCAAATGAAGTTCCGTCCGCAAAGGCAGTGGCAGCCAACAAGATGTAGAAAGAAAGCAGTGCAGCGATGGTAGACCATCTTCTCATAGTTTTCTCCTTTCGTGTTGTATGCGTACGTATGGAAACGCCAATACACAGCGGTACCGAAGAGCCACTTTGGAGAGAGTCTCTCACTGATGGTGACAGAGCGGTTTTTCCTCTGCTCATTTCCTGTAGA
>DAIQOB010000195.1:0-5745 GCA_036788075.1 Syntrophobacteraceae bacterium | reverse complement strand
TATCGCAGGGACGGGAAAAGCTCAGCCTCACAGCCTACTGGCTGCAATCCAGCTCGCTGCGACCATCGCTCAAAACCGCAGGAAAATCCCGGGCGGGCCATGAAGGGCGAGCCCGTCAGTGCACTGTCAGGACTCCAGCCCATGGACCAGGATCCCTCCATCGTCATCGTCGGCGCACGCCAGCACAACCTGAAAGGGGTCAACCTGACCCTCCCCCGGAACCGGCTCATCGTCATCACGGGGGTCAGCGGGTCAGGAAAGTCCTCCCTGGCCTTCAACACCTTGTATGCCGAAGGACAGCGCCGTTACATCGAAGCCCTTTCCACATCCGCCAGGCACTTTCTCCACCAGCTCGACGCCCCCAAAGTCGATGAAATCAGTGGCCTGAGTCCCTCCATCGCCATCGAGCAGAAGGGGCTGCCCAGAAATCCACGATCCACTGTGGGGACCTTGACCGAAATCCACGACCACCTCCGCCTCCTCTATACTCACCTGGGGACGCCCTACTGTCCTCGGTGCGACCTTCCCATAAAGGCCTATACCGTGCCTCAGATGGGCCAGGAGGTCCTCAGCGGCTGGCCTGAAGGAAGCCGTTTGCTGATCCTAGCTCCCCTTGAGAATGCTCCCGAGAAGGATCTTCCCAGGATCCTTGCCGGGCTCCGGAAGGACGGTTTTGCACGCATCCGCTTCGAGGGGCAGGTTTACGACCTGGAGCCTTTGCCGCGGCTCCCACGCCGCCCCACTTATGCTCTGGAAGTCGTCGTCGATCGCGTCATCCTGAGGCGAGAGCAGCAGGGGCGTCTCCTGGATTCTCTGGAGCTCGCATCCAGGAAGGGACGCGGCGTGGTGAGGGTCGCAGGCATGGAGTCAGGCGAGAGGCTTCTCAGCGAATCGCATCATTGCCTTTCGTGCGGTTTCACTGCTCCAGAATTGTCCCCCGCCCTGTTTTCCTTCCACCATCCATTGGGCGCCTGCCCCACCTGCAATGGGCTGGGGTACATTTCGCAGGTGGAAGCCGGATCGCGCAGGCGCGGCACGCATCCCGTATCTATGGCACACGGTAGTTCTTCAGACGATTTTCGCCATGAAGGGGACATGGACGAAGAAAGCTCCGAGGAGGGCCGATCGATTTGCACGACCTGCACGGGCAGCCGCTTCGGTCAGGTCACCCGTTTCGTCCGCCTGGGAGGGTTGGGGATTCATGAGCTGTCTCAGCGATCCATCCCACAGCTTCGCCGCTGGCTGGAAGATTTATCCCTTACGGAGGCCGAAGGCCAGATCGCGGAACGCCCACGACGGGAAATCCTCTTCCGCCTCAAAAGCCTTGAAGAACTGGGGCTTTCCTATCTCACCCTGGATCGATCCGCCAATACCCTTTCAGGGGGCGAGGCTCAGCGCATCCGCCTCGCCCACCAGGTCAGCGCACCTCTTTCAGGCATTCTCTATGTTCTGGACGAGCCCAGCATCGGCCTGCACCCCCGCGACCACGACCGCCTCATCCGGATCCTCCTGCGTCTTCGGGATGCCGGCAACACCGTGGTGGTAGTGGAGCACGACCGGGAAACCATTGTTCAGGCCGACTATCTGGTGGATATGGGCCCCGGTGCCGGAATCCAGGGGGGAGAGGTGCTCTTTGCCGGACCCCCCGATTCCCTGCAGGGAAATTCCCGGTCCCTGACCGCACAGTATCTTACTGGCCGGCGATCCATCGCCGTTCCGCCCCGCCGGAAGCCTTTCGCCAACGGGAGATTGACCCTTACAGGAGCGCGCGGGCATAACCTCAAGAACATCACCGTACATTTTCCCCTGAAGCGCCTCGTTTGCGTCACCGGGGTGTCAGGATCGGGCAAGAGCACACTGGTGCTGCAGACCCTTCACCGGGCTCTCGCTCAAAGACTGTACGGCAGCAGGGCCAGGCCGGAACCTTTCGATCGTCTGGAGAACACCGACGGAATCGAGAAGATTGTTCTCATCGATCAGTCGCCCCTGGGGCGGACACCCCGCTCCACCCCTGCAACCTATTCCGGGGTCTTCGACCTCATTCGCCATATTTATTCGAGGCACCCTGAATCGAGGGCCCTGGGCTACGGTCCCGGGCGATTCTCGTTCAATGCCAAGGGAGGGCGATGTGAGAGCTGCAAAGGCGACGGACTGCAGCGCATCGAAATGTTTTTTCTGCCCGACGTTTACGTCACGTGCCCCTTCTGCGGCGGAAGCCGCTATAACGCAGAGACCTTGAAGATACGGATCAAGGGCAAATCCATGGCCGACATCCTGGAAATGACGCTCATGGAGGCTGCCGCATTTTTCGAGAATTTTCCCTCCATTCGCCATAAGCTCCAGGCGTTTCTGGAAGTGGGGCTGGGTTATGTCCGCCTGGGCCAGCCCGCCACGACACTTTCGGGCGGTGAAGCTCAGCGCATCAAGCTTGCTACGGAACTCAGCCGAAAAACGGGAGGAAAAACGCTCTACATCCTCGACGAACCGACAACTGGCCTGCATTTCGAGGATATACGCCGACTCCTCCAGATCCTTCAACGACTGGTAGACCTTGGAAATACGGTCATCTTGATCGAGCACCACCTGGATGTCGTCAAAACGGCGGACTATGTCATCGACCTGGGACCCGAAGGGGGGGAAGGGGGCGGGACCATCGTGGCTGCAGGGAGTCCTGAAGAGGTAGCACAAGCCGGGGACTCCCATACCGGGCACTATCTGAGCCGCATCTTGTCATGATGGAGCAGCACTCCGCATGACATCGGGGCGCACCCCAAAAACCAGAATGCGTCAAACGCCGCTGGACAAGTGATAGGCAATGGAATCCAGCTTGATGGTAAAGTCGACATTTTCCACGTGGCAGCAGTCAGGGACCTGGATCTGCACGGGTGCGAAGTTCAGGATGCCGTTGATCCCGGCCAGAACCAGCTGATTGGCAATGCTCTGGGCTTCACTGGCAGGTGTCGTGATCAGCCCCACGTGCACGTCGCGCTCTTTGATGAGCTCTTCCAGTTCATCCACGTGATTGATGATGAGCCCTGTGGGCAGGCGTTTCCCCACCTTTTGGGGATCCACATCGAAGGCAGCAGTGAAAACATAGCCGTGCTTCACGAAGTTTGCATGGCGGATGAGGGCGGAACCGAGGTTTCCCAGCCCGATCATGGCAAGATTCCACGGCCGCTGCAGCCCTAGAATCTCCTTGATCTGGTTGACCAGATCATTCACACGATAACCGACTCCCCGCACGCCGAACTCGCCGAAATAGGCCAGGTCTTTGCGTATCTGGGCCGGATTGACCCCACACTGCTTGGCCAGTCGTTCGGAAGAAATGACATCCACATCCTCATCCAGCAGATCCTGAAGAGTCCGCATGTATATCGAAAGTCGGTTGATTGTAGCCATGGGGATCTTGGCAAATTTCATTCTTAGACCTCAATATCTTGGGACAACAACGTTCAACAGGAGAGTCGACCCATGCATTATTGCCTTGAGCGAGCCGCTAATGTGAGATTATTCACATTAATGATCCAAAAAATAGGCCCGGTACAGGAACTTCGAGGGCAAACGGTGATGCAGGGGTAAGATCGAACCTTACCCCTGCATGCACAGAATCATTCGCTTGCTCAAAGCTCTCTAATTATTTCACCAGACCTACAAAACCTTGAATCAGCTTGGAGACAGGGTTTGCGTAGATGAGGATCAGAGCAACGACGAGAGCGTAAATGGAAAGAGACTCGATCATGGCAAGACCGATCAGCATGGTCACGGTTACTTTACCGGAAGAGTCGGGGTTGCGGGCGATACCTTCAACAGCGCCCTTCACTGCCATGCCCTGGCCGATACCGCAGCCGAAAGCTGCGATAGCGATACCGAAACCGGCTGCGACTGCGGAATACACGAAGAAACTGATGCCTGCAGCCTTCTCGCCGCCACCAGCAGCTGCGTCAGCAGCCATTGCCATCGTAGCCAATCCAAGTACCAACAACGTCGTGAGCAATGCAACTTTCTTAGACATGTAATAACCTCCTGCTTTGGTTGAATGAAATGTGGATAAAACCTTACCTATACACACGGCCTTCCCGTAACCGCCAAATCAGTGGGCATGTTCCAGAGCACCTGCAAAGTACATCATGGAGAGCAGGCAGAAAATGAATGCCTGGATGAAGCCCGTGAACAACCCCAGGAACATCATGGGCAGGGGCGCCAGATAAAGCCCTGCAAGGAAGAAGAGGATCCCGAGCACCAGCTCTTCGCCGAACACGTTACCGAAAAGACGAATGGAGAGGCTGAGTACGCGGGCGATATGGCCGATGAGCTCGATGGGCATGATGAGGGGGACCAGCCACCAGACAGGACCCATAAAATGCTTGATGTACTTGGCTCCGTGAGCCCGAATGCCGATGACGTGTGTGAAAACCACCACGATGAGGGCGCATGCCGCCGTGGTGTTGATGTTCGCAGTGGGCGCGAAGAAGCCCGGGATCATCCCCAGATAGTTGCTGAGGAGAATGAAGAAGCCCAGGGTGGCGATGAGGGGAAACACGAATCTTCCATGCTCACCCGTAATCCCGATCATGAAGTCCTCGATGCCGGAGATGACGACCTCGAACACGTTCTGACCACCCACGGGGACCATTTCCAAGTGGCTCACCGCAAGCTTGCCAATGATCAGGAGGACCAGCATCACCAGCCACGTGTACGTCACGTGAGGCTGAAGCACTTGCTCCAAAAGGGTATGAGCCTCATCCGCTCCAACCACGGGCAGGCCCAACTTTCCAAACAGGATATTCAGGAAAAGAATTGGGTGTTCCATACGCTAACTGTCCCCCCTTTTTGATAACATCACCAAATACTCCAGTCCTCCAACCATAACGATACTCAATATGACCACCGACAAGCCCACCAAAAACGCGATGGGATTGGCCCAACCATAGTACATGACGACAAACACCAGAAACAGGGTCCCCAGAAACCGAGCGTAATAACTGGCGAAGAGCCCACCCTTCCGCGGGATTTTGCCGGGAGTTTGAAAAGCTTTTCTCAATTGCCACTTGAGCACTTGAAAGCTCGAGGTTGCAATGGCCCCCCCCAGGAATACCCCGACAGCCATCTGCAAAGAGAAAATAACCCACGCCCCTGCCGTCATCACAACCAGAAGGATGCCCCCCACCCACTCGATACGCAGCAAAAGCTTTTCGCTGGGAAGGATATCCCTCACTTCTTGCTCAGGTCCTGTTCATCTTCTTTTTGCTGCTTGACGGCAAAGCGGTAATAGTTGAGAAACCCCGCAACAATCCCGAAGACCATGAAGACTAGAGCAAGCCATGGAAAGGTTCCAAACCTATTGTCCAGCCAAACGCCGATCCCTAAGCCGATGAAGATGGAAAAGGCCACCTGGAAGCCGACGGTGCTGGCGTTTGCCATCTGGCGCAAGTATTTTTTATTCTCTTCTTTCATGGCCCACTTCGTGTAAATGTTCACACAGGTACCTAGCATAGGTCCAGGTGTCAGTCAATGTTTTTTTCGGAAAAGCTCACGCTAATAAAATTCTTCTTTGACGCGCCGTAAAGCACGGGCTGCAGCGTCGATCGTACAATCCAAATCGCTTTTCTTATGGGCCAGGCTCACGAAGAATGCCTCGAATTGCGAGGGAGCCAGGTAAACGCCCTCCTTCAACATTTCCTGAAAGAAAACCGCGTACGCCCGTGTGTTCGACTGCAGGGCGCTCTCGAAATCCACAACGGGTTC
>DAIQOB010000194.1:2197-5815 GCA_036788075.1 Syntrophobacteraceae bacterium | reverse complement strand
CGATGATGCCAAGAGCCCACAGCCTTATGCCGGCGGTTGATCCATGAGAGGCGGGGTGGCTTCTGCCACCCCGTTTTCACAGCCTTCCATGAGCAGGGCCGTAACGATGAAATATGGAAGCGCTTCGAGAGGCTGCTTCGAATCAAACTATCTTTTTTGGGATCTTTCCTTGGAATTAGGATTTTTTCCCAGAATTCTAATCGTCAACCTGCCTGCATTGAGAGGCGTGCTTTCACGTCGATCAGCCATGTTTTCAGCTTGTTTTTCGGGGGAACGGACCCGGTGCACATGACCTTCCCGTTGATGAGAAGCGCGGGCACCCCCATGACTCCGTAGCGGGCGATCTCTTTCATATCCCGGACGTGATCCACACTCGCAGGAAGCTGGATCTCCGCCAGGATACTCATGATCATCTCCTCCATGCTGTCGCACTGGGAGCAGCCGGGGCCGAGCACCTTGATGTCGACTTCAACCGGTGCAGCCTCCACATAGGGCTGACCCATGAACTTCCGAAATTCCCGGACAAACGCCCTCTTGTAATCTTCCTGTGCCGTGGGGGAGATGTAATTCTTTTTGGACAACTGCTGGAGCATATACGACTGGATTTCCTCGTCGCTTTTGTCTCCGAAATCCGGTGCCATTTCCTCCATGAGTCCTTTCAATCCGATCAGCCCCACGGAGTCTTTCCCCACTCTGATCTGTGTGATATCCGTTTCTGCCACTTTGGGTCTCTCCTCATTGTCATCTGGTGAAAATCTCATTCCACGGGAATGGGCCATTCAAAGCCTCCGAGGCAGAGCGGCGCCGGTGG
Source organism: Syntrophobacteraceae bacterium (assembly GCA_036788075.1). Classification (GTDB taxonomy): domain Bacteria; phylum Desulfobacterota; class Syntrophobacteria; order Syntrophobacterales; family Syntrophobacteraceae; genus Desulforhabdus. The sequence goes on along the minus strand of DAIQOB010000194.1, from coordinate 5,004 downwards.
CTTCGAAAGACTGAAAAGGCCGATCCTCCGGGAGGCGTTTTTAGCCCGAGGCAAGCTGCTTATACTCGCGGGCATCCGGTATTTCTTTTCTTTTTTATACGAATTGGGCATTCCTGACCAGAGGATCCCTGTGGTATGTAGGCCGTGAAACACTCTTTGATTCAAACCTAGATGCAGAAAGAAGCCGCTCATCATGCATGCCGCTACACAATGGATCCGGGATATCCTCTCCGAAGGCCGGGACATCAGCATTCGCCTCTTCAAGATCATGATTCCCGTGCTCGTCGTCGTGAAAATTTTGCAGGAATTGGGAGCTGTCGTGCTGCTGGGACGGATGCTTTCCCCCGTCATGCAGCTGGTGGGACTGCCCGGGAGCATGGGGCTGGTTTGGGCGACGACCATGTTGACGAGCCTCTATGGTGGACTCCTGGTGTTTGCGTCTCTCAGTGCAGATTATCCCCTCACGGTGGCCCAGGCCACCGTACTGACTTCCATGATGCTCGTTGCCCACGGGCTGCCTGTGGAGCTGAGAATTGCACAGGTGGCGGGGGTGCGTCTCTATGTCATGGGGACGCTCCGTGTGGGGGGGGCCTTCCTCTTCGGAGCCATTCTGAACCAGATCTATTCGCGGGGAAACTGGCTGCAGGAGGTGAATACCATCACCTGTATCCCCCCGGCCGCCGACCCATCCCTCACCGCCTGGCTCCTCGGACAGCTCAAAGGCCTCGCCACCATCTATGTCGTGATCCTGGGGTTGCTCGTCCTCATGAGGCTCTTGAAGCGTTTGAAGGTTACGGACTTTTTGACGAAGGCATTGAACCCTGTCTTGAGGCTTCTTGGCATCGGGAAAGACGCCTCCACCGTGACCATCATCGGCATGACTCTCGGGCTGGCCTATGGCGGGGGACTCATCATCCGGGAGGCCACTTCGGGGCGGCTGAAAAACAGAGACATACTCTTTTCTCTTGCATTGATGGGGCTCTCCCACTCCCTCATTGAGGATACCCTGCTGGCGGCCTTTCTGGGGGGGCATTTCTCCGGGATTTTCTGGGGCAGGATTCTCTTCTCCCTGGTGTGCATCTTCCTGTTGGTCAGAAGCGTATCGCGCATTTCACAGGAAACCTTCGACCGCTACCTTTTTCTGAGCCGTTCTTCATGACTTCATGGGTGCAGAGAGCCGACAGAAGAAAGATTTGGGACGCTGAAAACGCTGACAGACGCTGAGGAAAGCTTAGAGAAACCAACTACTTATTGGAGGAGAAAAGAAGAATGGACGTTGAAAAAAGGAAAGCGATGGGCCTGCAGCTGCTGAAGCAACTGGCGGAAGCGCATGGCGCCCCGGGGTGCGAACGGGCGGTGCGACGCATCTTTCGAGATACGGTGAGCGGACCGGCCCGAACAGACCCCATGGGCAACATCATTCGGGAAAAGGAAGGCCTTGCAGCCGTCCCGCGCATCATGCTGACGGCGCACATGGACGAAGTCGGCTTTGCCGTTCAGAGCGTCACCCGGACGGGGCTTCTCAAGTTTGTTCCCCTGGGGGGGTGGTGGGGGCACACATTGCTGGCGCAGCGGGTGCGTGTCCGCACGCAGGAGGGAACCGAGGTGCTGGGAGTAGTCGGCGCCAAACCGCCTCACTTTCTCAGCGAGAGCGAAAAAGAAAAGGTCATGAAGCTCGAGGACATGTTCATCGATGTGGGCGCATCGAGCGCCGACGATGTTCGCACCCGCTTCGGCATTCGTCCCGGGGACAGTGTTGTTCCGGACAGCACTTTTACTCCTCTTTTCAACCCGGATTTTCTCCTCTGCAAGGCCTTCGACAATCGGGCGGGAATGGCCCTCACCCTCCATGCCCTCCTGGAAATAGAGGGGATCCCCCATCCCAACACCATCGTGGGTGTCGGGACGGTACAGGAGGAGGTGGGCGTTCGGGGAGCGCAGACTGCGGCCTTCGGTGTGAAGCCTGACGCTGCCGTTGTCCTGGAAGGAACGCCTGCGGACGACCTGCCGGGTTTTTCCGAGGAGGAGCAGCAGGGAGCCCTGGGAAAAGGGGTGCAGATCCGCATCCTGGATCCTTCGGCCATCATGAACCGCCGGCTGGTCCAGTATGCGATAGAGGTGGCGGAAGCCCACAACCTTCCTTATCAACTGGCGGTGCGTAAGAGCGGCGGAACCGACGCACGTGCCATCCATCTCAGCCGCACGGGGATTCCCACCGTGGTACTGGGGGTGCCGGCCCGCTATATCCACACCCACAACAGTATCATTCACATGAGTGACTACCTGAGTACACTGGAACTGGTGGTGCAACTCCTGCGGAGCCTGGACTCCTCCACGGTGAGCGGCTTCACTGCCTACGAGGATTGAGTCCTATTCCAGGTAGAGGGTGCTGCTGAGGGCCAGTCCCGTTCCAACGGCGGCGTAGACGACCGTGAGAATGAGGCGCGGGGTATGCGAATGGCGAAGGAAATACCCCAGGCCCATCATGACGAGGACGAGGAGGTAGCTGCGCCACGCCTGGAAGGCAAAGAGGCATACATTTTCGGGCTTGGAGGCAATGCGGCGAATGTTTTTCCTGGCGATGCGGCTGAAGCCGTAGCGATACACCGCCACCCCGCTGCCAAAGCCCAGGACAACTCCCAGGGCGTTGGTGGGCCATTCCATTGCGGACAGCCAGCTGCACGCCGTGACGCAGAGCGCCGACCCCACGACGGCCCAGAAAAGACCGGCCGTCATCAAAAGCCAGTGGCGTGAAACGGAAGGGGTGCATTTTTTCAAGAATCTGGATCTCGACACCGGCACTCCTT
>DAIQOB010000194.1:0-2097 GCA_036788075.1 Syntrophobacteraceae bacterium | reverse complement strand
ATACCAGGCTTTCATCCAGGCAGGGATTGAAATACCCGAATTTCAACTCCGGAAAACGCTCGTTCAAGCGGCGCATGAGCTGCCGAATCCCAATGGCTTTCTCGGGAGGGGGAATCCTCAGATGAGCTCTGTACCACTCGGGGTCGATGTTGAGATTGCGCATCTGGATGAGATCGACGTGCGTTTCCTGGATGAAGCCGCAGAGTGCTTCGAATTCAGGGAGACTGTCCGTGAAGCCGGGTAGCACGAAATAGTTGATGGAGGCGAACCGCCCGAAGCTCTTGACGGTTTTCAGGGAGAGCTTGATGTCTTCGAAAGTGTAGCCGCGGGGATTGAAATAGGCCTGGTAAAAGTTCTGTTGGGCGCTGTTCATGCTGACGCGGATGCTGTTCAGCCCTGCGTCGCAAAGCTCCTTCACCCGGAGGGGCAGACTGCCGTTGGTGTTGAGGTTGATGGTGCCCCGAGGGGTGCATTCTCGCATCATACGAATGGATCGCGCGAGGGTTTCCGCCTGGAGCAGCGGTTCGCCTTCACAGCCCTGACCGAAGCTCACGACGGCGCGGGGAGCCTCCCTCAGGTGGGGCACGGCCACTCCGAAGACTTCCTCGGGACCCGGCACAAAAGTGATGCGGTCCTGGGTGGCGCAGAGATCTTCACGGTCATGGAGGCTGATGCAGCCAAGACACGCGGCGTTACAGACGGGAGACGTGGGGAGCGGTGCTTCCCAGCGGTTCATGAATAGATTTCTGGCTGCGGGGCACCCGTAGGTGACGGCACACTTGCCCAGGTGCTGAACGAGGCGGTTCCGGCCCTCTTTCTGCATCCGGCGGCGGGCATTCCGTTCGATGATTTTGGGGTTGAAATGGCGGAGGTCCTGACGCTCGTCGGCATCGACCCGCACTCCGGCCACGACGAAACGGTCGTTGAGCCACCCTACGGCGGAATAGGAGAAAAGAGGGAGCAGGGGAGCGTCGGGAAGGGTCTGATAGGCTGCGGAATAGATCTGTGTATGTGCAGGAGCCATGAAGGCCGCTACGGCCTGTACCTTTTGGCCCCTGTGGTCGGGGTCCTCCGAGAGGACCTGGAAGTTTTTCGCCCGCAAATCATAGCCCACGGGAAGACGGGACGGGAGGAGGAACAGCTCACTGCCCTGCGGGAGCGGAATCCAGTCGCCGGGCTGCATGCGCCGCCACTGGCCTCCACTGCTTCCCGCCATTTCCAGCTCGGGGAAGTCCAGAATGTTTCCCGCCTCATCGGCATAGAGTAGCTTCGGCCTATTCTTCATCGTCTCCGGCTATGAGCTCCCTGAAGGTTGAGAAACGGGCTCCGGCCTGCGTCTGCAGCTGGGTGAGCAGTTCTTGAAGGAATTCGAAGGCGAAATAGGTCATGCGCTGGTGGTGGATCATGATGCCGATGGGCTCCCTCCTGCCGAGAAGAGCGGCCAGGTCGTCGAGCAGCACTCCAAAATCCGAGATCCCATCCCTGGATTTTCGAGTGTGCAGGTCGAGCTGAATGCGCAGGTTCTTTATTCCATCGGGGTTCTTGTACCCGCGGGGAAACCCGGCCGCCATGGAAACCGCTTTAAAATTGAGCTCCTCCAGAATTTTCATCGTCGTCAGAGAAAGGCGGTTCCAGGGAGGCGTGAAAACATCCACCAGGTGCTCCCCGAAGATGTCCTGCAATTTACGGCGCCCCTGGGAAATGTCGCTGAACTGTTTTTCAAGGGGGCGCTCTTCCCCGAATTCCGAGCTTTTGCCCGAACGCTGCCAGTTTACATGGCACCACCCATGCTGATGCCATCCCCAGAACGGCTCTTCCAGGGGTGCCAGCTTGAAGAGCTGTTTCACGCGGATGCCGGTGATCCATGCGGGCACGACGGCCATGGCCAGGGGAATTTCAAAGGACCGGAAGAGTCGGCAGAGCGCTTCGAAGGGACGGCCTCCCGCCCCGATATCGTCCGCACGAAAAAAGATCCTGGGGGCATGATTCCCCTGTCCTTTCTCGATGGCTTCCGCCAGCCGATGACGCCATTGGGGGATGGGGTGTTGCCAGAGGGCGGCAAAACGGCGGGGGTGGTAGTTTTCGAGATTATTGCGA
>DAIQOB010000193.1:0-5823 GCA_036788075.1 Syntrophobacteraceae bacterium | reverse complement strand
AAGAGAAATTAGAAAAAGGATAAAGTCGGTCGGCAACACCAAGAAGATCACCAATATGGACACCATCGATTTCCTCAAGTATCGTCAGCTCGTTACCGAGGGAACGCTGGTGGACGAAAACTTCATGGCAGAGGTTCTCGGAAAACCGCAGAAGTAACAGCAGCAGCATGAGCAATAAAAAAAGGGGGGCTTTGCCCCCCTTTTTTTATTGGCCTCCCGGAGCGGCCGATGGGCTTGGAGAGCTCCGGGATTGCATGATACGGCTTAAATGTTCTGAGCCAGGCGCCCAATCATGCATAATCTTCTGCCTGGCTGTCGTCCTGGGTCAGCGAACTGAGCTCTTTAGTGAATTTGATGCCGTAGCGTTTCATCCTGTTCCAGACCGTGACCCTGGAGACTCCCAATAATTCCGCAGCAAGGGATTGATTGCCCTTGGCGCGGTCCAGGGCGTCGATGAGCTGGTATTTGCGCAAATCGTCCTTGCTCGACCTGTCCAGCGTTTCGGAACTTTCTTTCATCCGGGTGCTGGAGCTCAGCAGGTCCGGAGGCAGGTGGTGCGGCTCGATCATACGGTCCTGGCAGGTCACAAAGGCATACTCGAAAGCGCTCTTGAGCTCCCGGACATTGCCGGGCCAGGCGTATTGCAGGAACAGTTCCATAGCGCTCTTGCTGATCCCCTCGATGGGTTTCTGTCCTTTCAGGCGGATCTTCCGAAAAAAGGATTCTGCCAGCAGGGGAATGTCTTCCACGCGCTCCCGGAGGGGAGGCAGGACAATGGGAATGACGTTGATGCGGAAATAAAAATCCTGCCGAAATACTCCCTTCTCCACAAGCCGGGGCAGGTTCCGGTTGGTGGCCGAGATGATGCGCACATCTACGGGTATGGGGTTGTTGTCCCCCACCCGCTCGACGATCTTCTCCTCGAGCACCCTCAGGAGCTTCACCTGGGTGGAAAGGGGCAGGTCGCCGATTTCATCCAGAAAAAGATCTCCTCCCTGGGCCATTTCGAAGCGCCCCGCCCGACTCTTGTATGCCCCGGTAAAAGCTCCCTTCACGTGACCGAAAAGCTCGCTCTCCAAAAGGGATTCCGTCAGGGATGCACAGTTCACCTTCACATAGGGGCCTTTGCGCCTTTCTCCCACCTGGTGAATGGCCCTGGCGACCAATTCCTTGCCCGTGCCGCTCTCACCGAGGATGATGACAGGGGCGTCCGAATGGGCGGCATTTTCGATGAGGTCGAAAACCTGCCGCATTTGGGCCGAGGTTCCGATGATTCCCTGGAAGGAGTTTTCCAGCCTCAGCTCGCGCCGGTACGCGGCCAGCTGCCGGTCTTTTTCCACCAGTTCCGTGATGTCCGTGATGGTCTCGACGGCTCCAATGACATTGCCTCGACTGTCCTGAAGGGGAGAGGCATTCTTCAAAACCTGAACGTAGGTTCCGTCTTTACGCATGATGGTGCAGCGGCGGGTGTTCAGAGTACCGTTCTTGAAGAGCTGACACCAGTGATCTCCACTGCGCTCCCGCACCATGCAGTAGATGCTGCAATTCAGGATGGAACACTTCTGGCCGATGAGCTCGCTGCGGGTGTAGCCGGTCATCGCCTCCAGGGCGCTGTTGACTGAGACGATGGAACCCCCCGTATCGACAATCATGATCCCGTCCCGGATGGTGCTCACCACCGTTTTCCAGTATCGATCCAAATCTTCTTCAAACATGAGCTATCCGATGTTCAATTTGCAACAAGTGTTAAACAGAGTTTCTTAACGATTTTACAGTTTCTCCATCAGCGGCGGCTTAACAACTTTCGCCTACTGTAACATAATTTCGCCATAAACCTAATAGTTGAGCGCCCGAGACGAGAAACGACGCCGTTTTGGGATACCTGGCACTGAGTTTGCTCTTGTCGAAATGCGGAAACCAACGAAAGGAGCATGTTCGACTTGAAACAGACAGCGCACTATGTGCTCGACTTCAGGGAGACCATCACCTCTCTGGCGCTCCTGAAAATGACTCAGGTGCTGAGGGAGATGGAGACGGACGAGATCCTGGAGATCGTCATCCGGGACCCCGATGCTCGCACAGACGTTCTCAAAGTCATCCCCGCCTCTTTCTGTGAGCTCATCAAGATGGAGTTCAACGAAGATGCGGACTTGTGCCGGATGCATTTGAGGAAGACCAGGCGGTTCGGACCATGACCCCGGCATCCCGCACCATTGGTGATCGAGGCGCATCGCGGGAAAAGCCATGGCGGTGATTGCCGCCTCCTCGCTTCAGACAGACCGGCAACTTACAACAAAAGAAAGAGGAAGCCCATGAGTTTTCAAAAACGACTCTCGTCAGGTGAATTTGTAGTCCTTGCGGAGATGAATACCCCGAAGGGCGTCGACACCTCCCAGTTTCTAGGATTTGCCAGAAAAATCAAAGGGCGCGTCGATGCCGTAGTCGTACCGGATATGGACAACGGCATCATGAAAATGAGTGCCCTGGCGGGCGGAGTACTCATGCAGCAGCAGGGGATCGAGGCCGTCATTCATGTTTATTCCCGCGATCGAAACCGTTTGGCGCTGCAGGGAGACATCCTGGCTGCTCACGCCCTCGGCATCCAGAATCTCCTTGTGGTTTGCGGAGAGGACATCAGTTGCTGCGATCATCACGATGCCAAAGCGGTCAACGACCTGGATGAGGTAGGGCTGCTCCGCGCCATTCAGACCCTCGAAAAGGGAACGGACCTTGCGGGTATGGACTTGAACGGCAGTCCGAGCTTTCTGGCCGGCTGTACCATCGCGTCGTGTCCGACCGAACAGAGTTTGGAAGAAGAAATGGAAAAAGCCCGGATGAAGATAGCAACAGGGGCGCGCTTCGTGGTGACGCCGCCCGTATTCGATGCGGCGCAGTTTGAACCGTTCCTTGCCGACCTCAAGACCCTGGGAGTACCCGTCATCCCGACGGTGTTTCTCCTCAAGTCTGTCGGCGTTGCACGCTACATCGCCACCAATGAGCCTTCTGCAGGCATTACCGAAGACCTGATTCGCCGTATCCGCAAAGCATCGGATCGTGAAATGGAATGTGTGAGGATCGCCGGTGAGACGGTAGCTGCCTTGAAGCAGAAGGTGGAAGGAGTGCGGATCGTCACTCTGGGATGGGAACACCGGCTTCCCGCGATTCTGGATTGTGCCGGACTCTAAATTTCAAAAGACAGAGACCATGCGGTGAATCATTTCGACTCCAAAAGGGTGGATTGAAATCAAATGGAAGCTCCAAAAAGATCTCAAACGAGTAACAGCGTACTCATCGTAGGGGGAGGCATGGCCGGCATCAGGTCGGCGCTGGACCTCGCCGAGGCGGGCAGGGATGTCGTCCTCATGGACAAGGCGTACTCCATAGGCGGTTTGATGACGAGCCTCGATCGGACTTTCCCTACCAATAACTGTGACCTGTGTACTTTGTCTCCTCACCTTTCCGAGAGCGGCCGTGACCTGCGCATCGAGCTCATGCCCCTCAGTCGCCTGGACGACGTACAGGGAGAGGCAGGGGAGTTCAAGGCCACCGTGACGAGTGAGCCCCGATACATCGACCTGGCCAAATGTACGGCCTGCGGCGAATGCTACCGCGCCTTCCCCGAGGCGGTGCGTTTCACCCCGGGCCTGGACCATCGGGCGCCCACCTGCATGCGGTATCCCCAGGCAACCCCTTATGCCTTCTCCATCGATATGGAGCGCTGCAGCAATATCGATGAACTGGTGCGCATCTGCCCGGCCTCGGCCATTCTCCCCGAGGACACCCGGAAAACCCGCACCCTGGACGTGGGCTCCATCATCCTGGCCCCCGGTGCGGACCTTTTCAACCCCCAGGTGCTGGATACCTACCAGTACGGAGTGTTGCCGGACGTGGTGACCAGCCTGGACTATGAGCGCATACTTTCGGCCTCCGGCCCCACCAAGGGCGAGCTGCTGAGACCTTCCAACGGGAAGAGCCCGAAGAAAATCGCCTGGATACAGTGTGTCGGGTCGCGCGGCGTTCAGAAGGGACTGGTTTCCTACTGTTCGAGTGCCTGCTGCATGTACGCCCTGAAGGAGGCCATGGTCACCCGGGAGCGCTTTGGCGGCGAGGTGGAAGCCACCATCTTCTACATGGATATGCGCACGGCCGGTAAAGACTATGAAACCTATCTCGAACGGGCCAAGAACGAATACGGCGTTCGCCTGGTGCGCAGCCGTCCCCACACCGTGGAGATGGAACCGTCCACCGGAGAGCTCGTTCTCTCTTATTTCACTTACGACGGCAAGGTGGCTCTCACCGAAAGGTTCGACATGGTGGTCCTCACCGTGGGCTTCCGGATCGGGGCCGAATTGACCGAGATGGCCTCTCGGTTGGGAATCGAGCTGAACCAGCACAACTTCGCGCAGACGGGGACCTTCAATCCCGTGGCCACGTCACGGCCCGGTATCTATGTGTCGGGGCTCTTCGAAAGCCCCAAAGATATCCCCGCCACCATGGTGCAGGCGAGTGCGGCGGCCTGCTGCGCGGCGGCCGACCTGTCGCCCCTTCGCGTCGTCAGCCGCAAGGAGGAAGAACTGCTCCCCGAGCGCGATGTAGAAGGGGAGGACCCGCGCATCGGCGTTTTCGTGTGCGATTGCGGCTTCAATATCGGCTCGGTGGTGAACGTGGCGGAAATCGCACAATCCATGAGCCGCCTGCCCCAGGTGGAGGTTTCGGAGGTTGTCGGTCATGGATGCAGCCGTGAATCCATCGAGCACATCCAGAAGACCATCCGCGACAAGAAGCTCAACCGCGTCGTCATGGGCGCCTGCTCTCCGCGGACTCACGAGACCCTTTTCCAGGATATGCTCCGCAAAGCCGGCATCAACAAGTATCTCCTCGAGATCGCCAATCTGCGGGACCAGGATGCGTGGGTGCATTCCGACCGGCCCAAGGATGCCTCGGCCAAAGCGAATGAATTGATGCGCATGGCGGTCTCCACCGTTCGCCACGCCCGTCCGCTGACGGACTATCACTTGGCCATGAACAAGGACGTCCTGGTGGTTGGCGGCGGGGTTGCGGGTATGAGCGCCTCCCTGAGCCTGGCCGATATGGGCTACCGGGTCTTCCTGGTGGAGCGCAGTGGGAAGTTGGGCGGCGTCGCCAGAAACGTGCATCGGACTCTCAGGGGAGAGGATGTTCAGGCCGGCGTCGATGCCCTCATCGACCGCACCGAGCATCACGAGCGCATCCAGGTCCTCAAAAATGCCATGATCGTCGACCACTCGGGAATGGCCGGAATGTTCAAGACCGGTATCCAGGTGGCACCCCAGATGTTTTACCGAGAGATCAAGCACGGCATCACGATTCTCGCTACGGGGGCCCTGCCCAATCGTCCTAAGGAATACCTCCTGGGCCGGCACAAGGCCGTAGTCACCCAGCTGGACCTTGACGGCCTGCTGGCGAGGGATCCCGAAGCCGCCAGGGGCTGGAACGACGTGGTGATGATCCAGTGCGTGGGATCGAGGGTTCCCGAGAACCCCAACTGCTCCAGGGTGTGCTGCCAGGCTGCCGTCAAGAATGCCCTGCGCATCCGTGAGCTGAATCCCGATGCATGCATCTATGTGCTCTACAGAGACATGCGGACGGCGGGCTTCGACGAGGACTATTTTCGAAAGGCCCGGGAGCAGGGGATCATTTTCACTCCCTATGACCTGGATGCCAAGCCTGAAGTGGAGCCCAACGGCGATGCCGTGTCGGTGACCTTCACCGACCCCATCCTCGGGAGAAGATTCCGCCTGGATGCAGACTGCCTGGCCTTGAGCACCGGGTTCATCGCCGACG
>DAIQOB010000192.1:0-5824 GCA_036788075.1 Syntrophobacteraceae bacterium | reverse complement strand
ATGCACCATCCGTACTGAAGAAATGCTCGTGTCAACAATGGTGCGTAAAACGCACGCTACAACCTATTACAAATGACGGATGACTAGGCAGGACGGTTATCTATTTCTTGCCTGACGCCTAAATTCGGAGCTGACCAATTGTGACGCCCTCGGGCGGGCCCGGCCCCTCTGGGCTGGCCTCAAGAGCAATCGACTCCTGTCTCGCCCTCGGGCAGGGCCACCTCGTACAACCCGAGCCGCCCTTTCACGGGAAAGGGCTCGATGGTCCGCACCGACTCCAGTTCCCAAGCGTAGGCCCCGGGATAGAGGCTGCAGCAGGCGGCAGCCTCATCGTCCGTTGTCATGGGGCGGCAATTCACCAGCCTCACGATGGCCAAGGCGCACCCCACCGGTTCGATCTTCGGGCGCTTCGAGGAAACAATCAGCAAATCCCCTCGGTAGTCGGTCTTCCATTTGCGGGTTTCGATGGTTTTTCGCCCTGAAGCAATCATGCTCGCCCAGGGTTGTTGGACTGAGAGGGCTTTCATAAGCGGGTGCGTTTCCGGTTTTGCCTTCGTGTATCAAGCAGGGCGGGCGGCCATCCACAGGGTATGCCTGGGCCCTCTGCAGCCGCCAATAGCCCGCACGCGGACCTCTTCCACCGTGAAGCCTGTCTTGTACATGCGTTGTGTAAAGGCCTGGTCCGGACCGGCGGACCATACGGCCAGCACGCCTCCCGGCCGCAGGGCCATGAAAGCCGCACTCAGTCCGCTCAGACCATAAAGCCAGTCGTTGCCTTTCCGGGTCAGTCCCTCGGGGCCATTGTCGACGTCGAGGAGGATGGCGTCATGGGCGCCCTGCTCCTCCCGCAGGATCTGAGCGACATCGACCTCGCGAACCGTGACGCGTCGGTCTTCCAATGGCCGACCCGCCAGTTCCCCCAGGGGACCGCGGTTCCATGCAACCACTGCCGGCACCAGTTCGGCCACCACGACCCGGCTTTCAGGGCTGAGTCCCCGCAGTGTTGCAGCCAGGGTATATCCCATACCCAGTCCGCCGATGAGGACTCGCGGACTGGGACGATCCTGGATTCTTGCACAGGCGAACTCACCCAACGCGTCTTCCGACCCATGCACCCGGCTGTTCATGAGCTCACAATGGTCCACACGGATGGAAAATTCAGTCCCACGCTGGTAGAGTCGAAGCTCTCCACCGTTTTTGGGCGCCCGCGCACTGTCGAGCAATATCCAAGGATTCATGAGAACCTCACGAAACGCTCCGCCCTTTTCGTGCGGCGCTCTTGCCGGCACCCTCCAGGGAAGACCTGCTGCCTTCGGTGTGTCTCTTCCGCCTGTCCGAGCGCCCGGGGGTGGTCGTGTCCCTGGAAGATTTTTCAGGCGGTCGCTGCCTCCCCTGGTGCCGCTGAGCATCATTTCGGCCGCTCGGTATGGGTTCGGCCGGAATGGAGGGATCGGGCTCATAGCCATCGATGACCTCCTGGGGGATGCTGTGTTTGAGCATGCGCTCGATGTCCTTCAACTGCGGACGTTCATCGATGCAGACCAGGGATATGGCGGTTCCTTCGCATGCGGCCCGGCCGGTGCGGCCGATGCGATGAACGTAGTCCTCGGTAACACTGGGTAGTTCGAAGTTCACCACATGAGGCAGTTGATCGATATTGAGCCCACGTGCCGCAATATCCGTGGCCACCAGGACGCGGAGCTCCCCCTGCTTGAAGCCGGCCAGCGTCCGTGTGCGGGCACTCTGACTTTTGTTGCCGTGGATGGCCGCGGCGCTGATCCCATCGCGCTCCAACTGCTGGCTGAGGCGGTTGGCGCCGTGCTTGGTGCGGGTGAAGACGAGGACCTGCCGCCAGTTTCCCGAGTCGATGAGATGAGAGAGGAGCTCCCGCTTGCGCTTGCGGTCCACGGGATGGATCACCTGCTCGATGCTCTCTGCGGCTGTGTTTCTGGGGGCTGCCTCGATGAGGATCGGTGCGTTCAGCAGGTCGTCGGCGAGCTTCTGGATGTCGCTGGAAAAAGTCGCGAAGAACAGCAGATTCTGGCGTTGGTGAGGCAGGCGTGCGAGTATCTTCCGGATATCCCGGATAAACCCCATATCCAGCATGCGGTCCGCTTCGTCCAGGACGAGGATCTCGACGTGGGACAGGTCCAGAGTCCGCTGTTGTACGTGGTCCAGCAAACGTCCCGGTGTTGCTACCAGGATATCGATCCCGTTGCGAAGTTTTTCGATCTGGGGATGGATGTTGACGCCGCCGAAGATGACGGTCGATTTCAGCGGCAGATGCCTGCCGTAGGCCGCCACGCTCTCTTCCACCTGGGCAGCGAGCTCTCGGGTGGGGGTGAGGATCAGGGCGCGGATGCTCTGTTTCCCCTTTCCCTGCGCGGGCGCTTCGCTCAAACGCTGCAAGAGCGGCAGAGCGAATCCGGCGGTTTTTCCCGTCCCGGTTTGTGCACCGGCCAGGATGTCCTTTCCTTCAAGGATGATGGGGATGGCGCGGCTCTGCACAAGGGTGGGTTTGCTGTAGCCCTGCTCGGTGACAGCACGAAGTAATTCGGCCGAAAGGCCGAGGGTGTTGAATGACATACTTGCAATTGCTCCTGAATGGTTTGCCGGCATCTGCTCTCGGGTCCGTCGTGAATTCTCGAACCCCTTGAGCCCGGCTCCTTGATTTATGAACGTTTCATTTCCGTCTCTGCTGCGTCACATCAAAAACATTTGCTCCACATCGGGGCATTCCTCAAGCCTGTGCAACGATTTCGGACGGCTTGTGTCTTGGCCGCTTCACCGAATCCGAGCACCGGTATTCTCCTATTGGACCAAGCGGACGGGCACCTCTTGAACACAGTTGAAACCGGCCTGGGAACTGCCGAGGGAATGCAGTGGAGGGTCGTTTGCTGCTTGTGTGGAAGAGCTCGCGACGCGCGAGCGGTGCAAATCGTTCGTCTAATTATGCATATGTGCGAAGCCATGGCAAGCTAAAGAATGCGGCGGGGAGGAAACGGAGTATGGGGCGGCCCTCAGAGGAAAATTTTGACGGACGCCGCCCCGCTCTCAAAATTTGCCTGCCGTCACGACAGCTCCATCTTTCTCTCGGCTTCAGTCCGGGCCGTGACTCGGGAGGTGAAGCGCGCCCTGGCAAACCATGCTGCACCCGCCAGAATGAGGAGGACAACCACGATGTCCACCTGATGGGAATAGGTCTGCACCAGGCTCCAATGTTCCCGAAGCTTCATTCCGCAGACGAGAAGGAAAGAATTCCAGAGAGTGGCGCCGATGAGGGTGGCCAGCAGGAAAGGCCCCAAAGGCATGCGGCCCGTCCCTGCGGGAATGGAGATGAGATGGCGGATGACCGGGATGAAACGGCTGAGGAAGAGGGTCAGGGTGCCGCTCCGCCGCTGGAAGAATCTTTCAGTCAGTGTCAGATCGTGCTCGTCCAGCAGGAGGTATTTCCCCACGCGCAGGACCAGCGGTCTTCCACCGTAATAACCCATGAAGTACGAAATGAGGGAACCGACGAGGGACCCGAAGCTCGTCATGCCTATGGCAAGCCACAGGTTCCATTTCCCGTCCGCGACCAGGAAGCCCACGAATGGCATGACGGCTTCGCTGGGAACGGGAGCGATCATGCTTTCGAGCGCCATGAGGGCTGCTGCTCCCAGGTAGCCGGTGGCGTCGAGGCATTGGATGGCGAGATTGGAAATCAGGTCGGTGATCATGAAAACTCCTATTTCTTAACCTTGGCACATTGGGAAGTGGATAGAGGCGGCGATGGCAGCTTGGAAAGAGTGCCGGCCGGCAGATGCCCCTTCCTTTTATGCAGTGAGCTCAAAAGGTTTTCCAACCGGGTCCGGAACAGCCATGCCGTGAGCATGACGGCGACGGCGACTCCTGCCAGGACATAGAGCTGAGTATATTGCTGGTAGCGGATGAAGCCTCCCCCCAGGGTGAGGAGGACCGTTCCGAAGAGGCGTCCGACGCTGCTGATGACGAGGAATTCACAGGTGGTGAGATGCCCCAGTCCGAGGATGAAGCAGAGGTAGTCCTTGGGAAAGCCGGGCAGGAGAAAGAGCATGAAAATCAGAAAGACCCCCTTGTGGTGGAGGAGGTAGTCGAAGCGGTCCATGATGGCTTTGTCCACGAACCGCTCTACAAAGGGGCGACCGAAAGCCCTGGAAATGGAGAACGCTATGAACGACCCCAAAATCAGTCCGATGGTGGAGAGGACCGTTCCTCCAACCACCCCGAAAAGGAACCCTCCGATGATCCCCGTGAGCTCTCCTGGAATGGGGGCCAAAACCTCCTGGGCGGGCTGCAGCAAAATGAACCCCAGAAAGCCGAAGGGGCCAAGGGACTGGATGAACTCGATGACGCGCTCTCTATCCAGAAACAGCTGAAAGAAGCCCTGCTGATACAGCCATATTGCGCCGCCGACAATATAGAGGCACACCAAAACCTTGGTCAGCCTCCAGAAGTGACCACCACCGCCAGGGGTATTCGTCGAATCGCTCATCGGTCCCTTGTCTTCATGTCTAACTGGTGCGGTTGATCATACGGTCATCCCTTGTCCCGGGGCCGATGTTCCAGACCATTTCATCGCACTTTAACGGATTTAAGCTCCGGAGTCTACCGGCTTGAGCGATCTTGCACTTGTTTTTCCATGCCGACAGGATCCTCTGTCCCGAATGGACTTCTACCCTTTTGCGTCGTCTTCCTCATAGCCGTACGCGCTGAAAATGTTCAGAATCGTATCGCTGGAATACGATTCTTCCTTGTAGAGAAAGGCCTTGTTGAATGCCTTCGTCACTTGTGAAATCTTTTGATAGGCATCGGCGATGTTTTCATGAAAAAAAAGAAAGGATTCAGCGACCTCCTTCAACTCCTCTGCGATGGCCGCCGGGTCGTCCTCATTCCGGTCCAACTTTTCCATGAGTGCCTTCAGGGATTTGATTTCTCCAGCCATGAGCTCCAGGGAGGTGTCCAATTGCATGAGGTGGGTGTTGAGGTAGTGGCACATACCTCCCGCAGCATTGCGAAGCACCCGGTTCCGCTGGTCTTCCAGCGTTTGAGTGATGTTGTGTACAATGCCTTCGTGATAAAGATGCCGGCCTGACTCGCCGATTTTTGCCCGTGCCGTGACGGCCACTTCGATGATGTCTCCCGCCCTGTTCTTGAAGCGCACCTGCATGCCTTCCACGTGCCCTTTGCCGTAAATTTCCTTGACGAGCTCGTCCCGCTCCGCGGCATCCACGTAAAAGTTGCGCACGTTGCTCTCGTAGGCTTCCTCCAGGCTCTCGATGCCCAGGAGCTTCAAACCCGCCTCGTTGATGTCGATGAAATCGCCTTCCGGAGTGATGGTAAAGGCCATATCGCTGGTGGATTCAAAAAAATCCCTGTATTTTTCTTCACTCAGCTTCAGAGCGTCGAGGGCTTTTTTCTCTTCGGTGATATCCCGGATGACGTGGTCGATCCTTCTAATTTGCCCACTGCCCGTGTAAACGACGTGCCCTTCATCCTCAACCCATTTGATGCTCTTGTTTCTATGGATGATCCTGTATTCCAGTTGATCGAACTCCGCTTCGGGCAGGTTCCTGTAGAATCGATCCACTTTCTCCAGGTCATCGGGGTGCACAAAATTCAGAATGTGATTCTCGCCGCTGACGAAGTCCCGCACTGGAATGCCGTAGAGCGCTTCGGCCGAGGGATTGATGGCCCGGATGGAAAAATCGTCCGGTGAAAGGGACACCACAACCTCCGTCATGGACTGGATGATGCTTTCGAGCCGTTCCTTGATGCGCTGCAGTTCGAACCGCGTCTTGCGCCT
>DAIQOB010000191.1:0-5825 GCA_036788075.1 Syntrophobacteraceae bacterium | reverse complement strand
TTTCCACTAAACTGTCAAGTTGGCGACCTTCATGGCACCCTGCCGCAATACCCGTGGCCAGGAAAGTTCGAAAGGAGAAATATATCCATGCCCGGTAACACATTCGGCCATCTCTTTCGCATCACCACTTGGGGAGAATCTCATGGTCCGGCTCTCGGAGTCACGGTGGACGGATGCCCCCCGGGCATTCCCCTCGCCGTCGAAGACATCCAGAGGGACCTGGAGCGCCGCAGGCCCGGAAAACAGCTCACCTCCCCCCGAAAGGAACCCGACCAGGTGGAAATCCTTTCGGGTGTCTTCGAGGGAGTCACCACGGGAACACCCCTGACGCTCATCATCTTCAACCGGGATGTTCGCAGCAAGGATTACAGCGACATCTCACGCCTTTACCGACCGGGTCACGCGGACCGCACCTATCAGCAGAAATACGGGATCAGGGACTGGCGGGGTGGCGGGCGCAGCTCGGCCAGAGAGACCGCTGCTCGGGTTGCAGCCGGAGCGGTAGCCCGAAAATTCCTCCAGGGCCGGAATATTTCCGTGAAGGCCTATACCCTTGCCTTGGGAGGCATCCACACCCGGGAATTCCACTGGGAGGAAATCGACCGCAACCCGCTTTTCTGCCCTGATGCCCTGGCTGCCGTGGCCATGGAAGAACGCCTGAAGGAAATAAGGGCCGAAGGAGATTCGGCAGGAGGCATTGTGGAAATTTGCGCCAAGGGATGCCCCTCCGGGCTGGGTGAGCCCGTGTTCGACAAGCTCGACGCCCGCCTGGCCATGGGGCTCATGTCCATCGGAGCCGTCAAAGGGGTGGAGATCGGCGAGGGGTTTGCCGCGGCGGACCTGAGGGGAAGCCAGAACAACGACCCCATAACGGCCGAGAGTTATGCCGGCAACCATGCCGGAGGGATATTGGGAGGGATATCCACAGGCATGGATATCGTGGCGCGGGTGGCGGTGAAGCCCATCCCGTCCATTGCAAAGACTCAGCAGACGGTGGACGAAGACGGCAACGCTGTGCCCATCTCCATAAAAGGCAGGCACGATGTCTCGGCCATTCCTCGAATTATCCCCGTCTGTGAAGCCATGGTGCTTCTGACTCTGGCCGATTTCATGCTGTACCCGTCTCTGGATCCATCGGGTGGATGGGGGGGAGGGCGGAAAGATTCATGAGGCATCTATTATCCAGGCCGATGAGATCCCGACTTAAATGCCCATACACAAATTTTCGAACATTTTAGAAAGCCCTCGTAGCTTCGCGTCATTCCGGCATGTTAGCCGGAATCCAGTCTCTGCGCTGGCATGGATTCCGCCTTAATAACTGCCGGAATGATGTGGAAGTGTTCGAAAACATGTGTTTGGACCACTCAAATCTTGATCTGCAACTCATCCAGCATCGTATCGGCAAATTGGAGAATGTAATCCCTCTGTGGGGTGGTTGCGTAAGCGATACAGCTGCAGCGCATGATTTCACGACTTCGGATAAGAAACTCAAACGCGACTTGGTTCATTGTGAGCTGGACCGCAAAGTAGAACGGTCGACACCGAGTATGCTCCGCTTGAATCGGATTGTATAGGCTTTCCGGAAGATTGACCCAATAAATCTCGTCCAGTATGCTTCGGTCGGAATGTTTGTCGAGATATTCCTTGATGCGCTCGTAATCGGATTCGCGCAACTGATCCAGAACATATTGCTTCATGGTACATGAGGTCCTTTCTGCAGAATAATTCCCCGGGAATGCGTGCTCTTTTTGTTCAGGCTCATGAGGTTTCAATCCGTCAGGAAAACAATTCTTTTTCAGCCTTGAAGGCACTTTGAATCCCTTCCAGCAACTCCTCCAGGTCATCAGCCCCCAGGCCGAGTGCCTTGGCGCTTCTGAGTTGGCTTACATCCAGATCGGGCTGCTTGATAAAGCCGATTTCCAGTTTGTGGCAGATGGCGTTTCCAAGGCTTACCATATGACATAACCGGGGGAAGATTTGAGCTTTCTCGGGAGAGTGGTGCTTGCCGATGGCTTCCACGATTTCTTCGGCAAAATTCCATTTGCGTGCCACCAGTTCCCCGACCTGAGCATGATCGAACCCCAGCAGTTTCCGTTCCAGTCCTATAAAAGTTGTTTCCGGATTATGGTAAACTTCCTGCACGATCAGCAATATCTTTTTGGGCAACTTCATGTAAAGAACCACTTTCCCCACATCGTGCAGCAGACCGGCCAGAAAAGCCTCTTCGATTTTTGGAAACTTGAGCTTCTGAGCGAGGACACGGCAGGTCAACCCACAGCCCAGGGAATGCTCCCACATGAGCTTTTCGGCAAGTCCGAATGTCTTGAAGAAATCACAGAGCGCTGCAGAAATGACGATGGATTTGATGGTATTGAAGCCAATAGTGATGACCGCGTCTTTGACAGTCAGAATGGCTCTTCGTCTCGCATAGCAGGCTGAATTGGCAATACGCAGGATTCTCGCTGTAATGGCCTGATCCCTGGAAATGATTTCATGAAGGTCCCTCGCAGAGGCTTCGGGATCCGAGAGCCTCTGCATGGCCTGGCTGGCGATATGGGGCATCGTGGGGAGATCCTGCGTTGTCAGGGCAATCTTCTGTGCACTTTCTTGATTCATATAATTCCCTCATGAAGCTGCGAATTGAGTGAGCCATGCACTCGGTCTTGGATGTTCCGATCTGGATGCAGAGGCGAAGCTCCGTGGAACACAATGAAATAACCGATCAAATCTTTCGGGTCAAAAACTATCGGTCGGCTGTAGCGTCTTCCGGTGCAACGAAGCGTAGCATCCCCTCGGTGTCGGAAACCCATTGAACTTTTCCATCGCGGAACAGGACGGTGGAAGATCGGTAAAACCAGAGATTTCCTTGAATGCTTGTTGGTGCCCCCTGGACGGCAGCCACGTCATCCTGCGTCGATCCAATGGTGAAATAACCTTTCGCAACGGAAGAATCTGCCGGTTTGGATGGATCCGCGCGTACGGCGAAATGATCGAAGAAATTGTCGTAGCCGATGAGACGCCCCTCCTTGAAACGGACTTCGCTGAATCCATAGTACCAGCGATTCCCAGAGATACGGGAGGGCGTTCCCAGAAGCCGCAGGACCTCGTCTTTCGTGGCGCCGATCGTCAAGAAAGGCAGGGGCCCTCCCCTGGATGATTCGGAGGACGGAAGAAGCCGCACTTTGAGAGTCCCGTCAAAATTGTTGTATCGCACCACTCGATTGTCCCTGAACTGAACTTCCGACAGTCCGTAGGACCAGGTATTCCCCTTGACATTGGAAGGTGGTCCCTGCACGCGCCTCACATCCTCAGCGGTGGAGCCCAGGGTAAAATACGAGTGTGAGGCAACAGTATTGTGAGCTTCAGTGGAAAAGGAAGACTCTGCAGAGGGTTGGGAAGGACTTTCACTTTCGCTATGCTGCAAAGACTCAGTGACTGCGGATTCCAACTGATCGACCTGGAGGCGGTTCACGCGGTTGACTTTAGATCCTCTGGACGGCGTTAAACCACTGCTTGTGGCTCCCAGCCACCAATAGAGGTTCATGACAATAAAAAGCGCCACGAGGGCACCACCGGCCAAGAGATGCAGAGAAGCAAAACGCTGCTTCCAGCCCAGCAGGAGCAGGGGAAACCTTCTCAAGAACGAGAGGAGGAAAGTGATCCTGTCGGCCCATGCCCGGCTTCTGCTCCTTTCCTGCCGTGTGGCGACCCCGTTTCGGCTCCCGTCAACCGGTGGGTTTGTCCCCGGCGCTTCCGGCCTGCGGGAATTGTCCTGTACAGTCCCCTCTTTCCATGCCGACATGGCGCGCTGGTACGCCACCGTAATTTCCTTGAATTTCTCCTCCGCCACACGCCGTTCCCAAACGGATGCCTGCTGGAAACGGTCAGGGTGCCATTGCTTCACCAAATCCCGATAAGCCTTCTTCAAGTCGGCGCGGGAAGCATCGGAAGACACCTTCAATAACTCATAATCTGCAGGAAAAGGAGGATCACATTTTGACGACATGACGTTTCAAGCAAGCCCCGGCACCGTTACATAACAATCGCTCAAGAATTTTTGCACAACATCCGCCTGGAACATACCTCCAAGGCTGGAGGAAACATCGGATCCATCGGAGTTTCAAGACGATATCTCAAAAAAAAACGAAGTTCCAAGGGCGGACCGTTCAACAAAAACACATTCAAGTTTCCAGCCTGCATCTCCGATTCCTTCAGCGTATTCTCCCCCAGACTGATGGACAGTCTGCCCGCCCCTCCTTACCTCGCCCCTCTCCCCAAGGGGTGAGGGGCTTTTTCGGACAGGCAGTGGAAAGCCGGAGGAAAAATGGTGGGACGATTTTCGTCTCGGGAGATTTAAACATTACACTGGATGGGGCCAACCGGTTCATCCGCCCAAAATGCTTTCCTTCCCTCAGAGGGATTTGTTACCATGAACGTGCATTTCGCTTTGACATTTTCCGGAAAATATCCTGGGCCGTCGAGCAAATACCGGTGTATCCTCTGATGGAGAAGGCGATGGAAGCACTTCCATCCCTGTTATCGTGCAATCCGCAACTGAATATTTCGGGAAGGGAGCGGCTGAAAAGGTATGCTGGTTCTCACAAGAAAGGTCGGGGAGTCCATTCGTGTGGGTGATGACATTGAAATCGTCATCACGGAAATCGATCGCAAGAAGGTGAAGATCGGGATCCGCAGTCCGAGACATATACCCATTCATCGCTCTGAGCTCTACGGAAGGATTCAGGAAGAGAATCGTGAAGCAGCCCATATGGAGGCCCAAGACGTGAAGGACATGGTCCTTCTGCTTTCCAGGCAAGAGCCTCAGAACCCACCGGAAAACCAGGACCTTTGAACTGGATTGGAAGCAAGCCCTATGCTGATTGAAACGACGCGCTTCGGTAGTTTGGATGTGGAAGAAAGCAAATGCATCGATTTTCCCTGGGGCATCCCCGCTTTTGAGAACCTCAAACGCTTCGTTCTCTTGGAGCATGGCGGAGGACCCATCCACTGGCTTCAAGCGGTAGATGATCCTTCAGTGGCTTTTGTCGTCTGCCCCCCTGAAGTGCCGAGAGTGAAGTACCGCATTCCACCTCAGGAGAAGGAGCCCTTGGAGCTTGAAAACGATGAAGATCTCCTCATCCTGAACCTGGTCTCATCCCTTCCGGACCGAAATCTGCTGAGGTTCCACGTGCGCAGCCCTCTGCTTTTCAATACGCTGCTGCGCCGCGCCTACCAGTGGAGCATCGATGCCGAGGACATTGACAAATACGTTGTGCTGCCGGAGGGGACAGGCTTGAAGGCCGACGTAGACAACCCCTCAGGACCCGAGTCCTTCATCTATTGGACGCACTGACGGCCTGCGGAGACGGTCGGCGAGCCAGAGATCCGTTAAGTCGATTTCGACTTCAGGGAAGGGTTCAGCCCGCACCTTGTCGTCTTCGACATAGAGGCCGGAGACCACCCAGAGACCGTCCTGCAGGCGAAACACGTCCAGCGTTTTGGCATCCGGATCGATCAGCCAGAAGAAAGAAACCCCATACCGGGCATAGATCGGCATCTTTACGGCCTTATCTCTTCTGAGAGTGCTCGGTGAAAGCACTTCGCAGATCCAGTCCGGGACGACCGAAATCCAGTTATGGGCTTCTTCTTCGGGAAATCTCTCCACCTTCCAACCTGCCAGATCGGGAACCAGGATATCCTCGCCGAAGGCAATCTCAGCCTCGATGAGAATGATCCATCCCCCAGGTCCTCCCTGGCCAAGTTGATAGGAAGGACCCAGCTTGTATCCCAATGATGAAGTTGTGCTCACATGGCTTCTCCATGGC
>DAIQOB010000190.1:0-5838 GCA_036788075.1 Syntrophobacteraceae bacterium | reverse complement strand
CCTTCTTCCGTGCGTCGGCAGATCCAGATGGGAAAATCGATTTCCTGGTCCAGGATTTCTCGGCTGACACTGGTCGCCAAAGCCTGTTCGAAAATGTTGTACCCGCGTCTTCCCAGGATGACGGCGTCGTACTGGCCTTTTCTGCCTTCGTGAACGATGTCTTTGACCGTGCTGATCTGCTTGGAAAAGAGCTTGATGCTGATATTCCCGGGAAGGATTCCGTGACTCAGGAGAAGCTTCCGACTCTCGTGGAGGGACGGATACCCCTCCAGCTTGTCGGGATCGATGACCGACCCGCTCGTCTTGAGTCTGGTGTGCACTTTCTTGTCGGAATCATAGGTGTAGGGTGACGGCGTAACATTGAAAAGCGTCAGCTTGAGGTCCTTGCGCTGGGAAAAAAAGGATGCAACGAAACGGATGCCGTGAAGGGAGCTCAGGTCATCGCCCACTGCAACGAGAAAATGCTTTTCCATCGGATTTACCTCCTTGTCGTAGGGTTTCTGGGGCCATAATACGTGCGTTGAGCATACCGTGCAACGATTGGCTTTGCAAATGCACCCCGTTTCCCACATCCAATGTTTCATCCTTTTGATCGGACGGAAGGTACCCGAGCGGCCCGCAGAAGGTTACAATCCATCAAAACGGATGAGAGAAGAACGCAAGAAACGGAGTGAGATGCAAGGGGATAGAATCATGGAACGGAGTGGTTTGGAATTTTGGGAACGTCATTCCCTGAATTTTCTGGAAATGGCGTTCGAGACCCATAAACGGGAAACACTTGAAAAACCCGATGGCTATGGGAAGTTCGCCAGGGAATGCGGCGATACGGTGGAAATTTTCCTCATGCTGGAAAAGGATAAAATTCGATCGGCCTCTTTCGAAACCAATGGCTGCCTCTATGCCGTGGCATGCGCCAATGCCGTCGTGCACCTTGCCGAAGGAAGATCCCTCCAGGAGGCACATGATCTGGCTCCCGAGCACGTGATGGCTTATCTTGGCACGCTTCCTGAAAACGAAGCCCATTGTGCAGAGTTGGCTGTGGAGGCCCTGCACATGGCTTTGAAAAGCACTCGGGATGAGACTCAAGTCACGCAGGGCCTGCGTACCACTTCAGGTATGCTTCCTCAATGATGGCACATCTCTTCTCCCATGCCCCGGAGCTTTTTTTCCTCAGTCAGCCTGATTTGGATCCACTTTAAAACTTTTTCAAACTCACCCTTCAATTCCTGGAGCGCTTTGCCCCGGTGGCTGAACCGGGATTTCTCCTCGAGGGTCATTTCGGCAAAAGTTTTGCCCATGGGCGGATAGAGGAAGAGGGGATCGTACCCGAAACCGTTGGCACCGCGGGGAGATTCCAGAATGAGGCCTTCGCAGGTCGCTTCATAAGTGAGGGCCTGTCCCAGGGGAACCGCCAGGGAAAGTACGCAGGAGAAGCGTGCTTTGCGATCTTTTTTCCCCGCAAGGGCCTCCAGCAGCTTGGCGTTGTTCATGGCATCGGTAGCGTCTTCACCTGCATAGCGAGCTGAATAAACGCCGGGCTCGCCCTTCAGGGATTCCACTTCCAGCCCTGAATCGTCGGCCAGAGCAGGCAATCCCAGGACTTTGGCCGTGAAGCTGGCCTTCTTGTAAGCATTTTCTTCGAACGTCCTGCCGTCTTCCTGAACTTCAGGGATCGGGCCGAAATCATTCAAATCCTTGACCTCAACGGGATACCCTTCAAAAAAGCTTTTAATTTCTTTAGATTTGCCACTATTGCGTGTTGCAACTACCAGGATGATTCCTTCCATCGGTGATGAGTCCCTTTCTCCTTAAAGATTTGCGGACAAGCTGAGCACTCCTCACAGAGCCCTTGTCACGCAGTTGTATCAACCGGATTTTCCACCTCTTCGGCTTCTTCCTTCCTCCCGAAGAGGTGAACGATCCATACGCTGACTTCGTAAAGGATGAGAAGCGGGCCGGCCATCATGAGCTGGGAAAACACGTCGGGGCCGGGCGTTAGAGCCGCCGCGACGATGAAAATGACAACAACGGCGACTTTTCGCTGTCGCTTCAGAAACGCGGCGGTGATCAATCCCAATTTGGCCAGAAAAAATGCGAAGATGGGTAGCTCAAAGACAAAACCGAATCCCAGGAGAAGCCTCGTGGAGAACGTCAAAAACTCCTTCGTGCTGATCATGGGAGTGATGTAGTCGTTGGCGAAAGAAGTGAAAAATTGAAAGCCAATGGGAAAAACGAAAAAATAGCCGAAAAGCGCGCCCCCCAGGAAGAAGAGGCTCGAAAAGAAGACGATGGGGATGACGTACCGCCGTTCATTCTCGTAGAGGCCGGGAGCGATGAAAAGCCACAGCTGGTGCAGCACGACGGGGACGGCCAGGCCGCACCCTGCGATGAACGAGACCTTCAGATAGGTGAAAAAGGCCTCGTGGGGCGCCGTATAGATGAGCTTGGATGTCTGGCCTTTAGGCAGTGCCTCCAGCCAGGGCTTCAGCAGCAGCTCAAAGATTTTCTCCTTGAAGGCGTAGCTGATGAGAAAGCCGATGCCAATGGCAACGGCGCTGATGATGAGTCTTTTGCGGAGTTCTTCCAGGTGCTCGGTGAAGGGCATTTTATCGTTCGACATGGGCGTTTACTCGTTGGCTGACGGCAAGGAACCGGACGTTTCCGTAAAACAGGTGGTTCGGGTTGGAAGGGCCTGCCCGAATCCATCCGGGGGGAAAAGACCTGCAAAAAGAATCATGGAGAAGCAGCCCTCGCTATTCACCAGGATGGTTCGTTTTAGCAGCCCGTTTCGCATCGCTTTCGGTTTCGCTGTCGTTCGGGGATGCGGCAGGTTTATCGGCTTGCTGCGGGTCGGTTGAATTTCCAGAGGGCTGCCCTTCCCCCTGAGGCAAGGGTCTTCCATCAGGTGCGGGGTCCAGAGGCCTGAACAGGCTTTTTCCCGACAGGATCTCGCGTTGAGCGGAGTGGAATTCATCCTTGATTTCTCTCACGGTTTCATCTTGATCGAAAGTCTCCTTGAGCTCATTGGTTGCCCGCTTGAATTCAGCGTAACCGCGGCCCAGGGCCCTTGCCAGATCCGGGAGCTTGCTCGGCCCCACGACGATGAGTGCGATGGCCATAATCAAGAGCAGTTCGGGGAATCCGATGCCAAACATGGATGCTCACTCCTTCATTTTACAGCATAACTGTGCAGTCCGCTCAACAGAAAGTTGACGCCAAAGTATGTGAAGAGAACACAGCCAAACCCCAGCAGAGACAGCCATGCCACCCGGTTGCCTCTCCACCCCTTGATGGTTCGGGCATGCAGCAGGGCCGCGTAAATGAGCCAGGTGATGAGAGACCAGGTCTCCTTGGGGTCCCAGCTCCAGTAGGTGCCCCAGGCTGAATTGGCCCATACGGAACCGGTGATGATGCCCAGGGAAAGCCAGAGGAAGCCGAAAAAGATCATCTGGTAGTTGAAGGCATCGAGCTGCTTGAGGTCGGGCAGAAGGGCTGCCGGTCCACCGGCAGGGGCCTGAGAGGTCTGATTTTTCTTGACAAGGTACATGATGCTGATGCCGCAGGAAATGGCGAAAGCGGCATAACCCAGAAAGCAGGTCACCACGTGCGCAATCAGCCAGTTGCTCTTGAGTGCTGGAACGAGGGGCTGGATTTTGGAATCGATCTGATCGGAATACGAGGCATAAGACATGGCCAGGAAGGCAAACAGGGACGGGAATATTCCAAGAACCCGTTGCTTGCTGCGAAATTCCAGGATGATATAAATGAGCATGATGGACCAGGCGGCAAATACGAGCGATTCGTAAAGATTGGAAAGGGGGGCATGTCCATATCCCAGTTGGTAGGATTCTTTCCACCTCAGGAGAAGCCCCACCGTTTGCAGGGCGAGGGTTCCTAAGCCGGTGAAAGTGCCCGCCAGGAGCATCCGGTCCACCCGGAAGACCACTCCCGAAAGATAGAAGATGGCGCAGAGAAGGTAGGCGAACGTGGTTATGCTGAGAAGAAGGGAGCTTTCGGGCATCTATCTATTTCCTTTTTGTGTCCGGGTTGAGCTCATCATGCAATTGCTCGCAAAGCTGAGCGAAATCCTGTTCAAAAGCAAGTGAATTCTTATTGGTCCTGCCTGCAAGAATGACTTTCCCCGAGCTTTTTCCTTCGGGAGTCGGCTCGCTCCAAATCCAGAGCTTTCTGTGGCTGGAATAGAACGTGAGCCCAATACCGGTCAGCATGGCTGCAAATCCAAGCCAGACCAGCCAGACTCCGGGATCTCGTTTGACCTGGAGCCCGGTGTACTCGCTTTGTTCCACTGTGTTGACCTTGATCTGGTAATTCAGAATGCGGTTGCCGTGGAATTGAGGCATATCCACGAGGATCCAGGATCCGGAAGGCTCCAGGCCTTCCCTGAAAACCACCAGTCCCAGCGCAGGCCCGAACTGCGCCATGTTCTGCTGATACTGCATGGCCTGAACACGGTCTTTCGTGCCGGGGATCTCCACGGGCTCGCGGTAGGGAAGGGTGAGCTGGTAGGTCTTTCCTGAATCCAGGTCGTGAAATTCCACCTCAGCCCGCCGCACCGATGAGCCGTAAGAGGACTGATAAAAGGTGACTCCTGCATAAGTCAAGGGATCGTTCACGCGGATGGTGCGCTTCAGGGACTCCTTCCCCCCCTCGATGATGGTCAGATCCGATCGAAATTCCTTCGGTGCTCCCGTCTCGTAAAATGACGCTTCAAAATCGTCACATCGGATTTGAAAGGGTAGATTGACGGCCCGATCCTCTCCGGTCAATATCACCTGGTTGGAAGCCTGTCCCTCCGATATGTTCATGAATCCCTTGAACCCGAAGATGGACCCTACCAGCGCTCCTGACAAAACGATGAGCACGCTGAAATGAACGACATAGACCATCAGGAGGCTCCAACGCCCTTTTTCGGCTATGGCGCTGTATTTCCCCTGAGCATCGAGCCGCCTCAAGGGGCCGAATTCCCTGGAAACCGTGCGGGTGATGCGCTCCTGAATATCATCCCAGGGGAGTCTCGAGGTGAGCTCCTTGTGGTGGGCAAATTTCAAAAGCTTCTGGGGATCGATATGATCCTCACGGTAACGGAGGAGCGTCAGGGTTTTGGGGAAACGTTCCAGGGTGCAGACGATGAGGTTGAGGCAGAGCAGGAGCAGAAGGGAGCGGAACCATCCGGTACGGTAAAGATCTTGAAGGCCGAGCTTTTCTATCCACCAGGCAACCGTCGGGCTGAAATTCTGGTGGAGCTCATGTTCGGTGATGCCCTGGGGCAGCAGAGTCCCCAGGACCGACGCGGCGGCTAATGCGAGAAAAATAAAAACCGACAGTTTCAGGGAAGCGAGACTCTGGTAAAGAGACCGCCATAAGCCTACTCGTTGTGGCATGTTTTCTGAACCTTTCCAATTGAATGAGAAACCGATGTAACGCCATAATTAACTCGTTGCCGATCGGAATGGCAAGAGGGGCTCCAGGCATTCGATGCTCTTTTCATCTCATCCCGATGCAAAACAAGGTCATTCACAAGGGAACAGCTCACCTTTATAAAACAGACCCGTGAAATTTCAATCATGGGCGCGATGCTTGCCAGCGTATTTGTCGGAAGACTCCTGGAAGGGGATGCCTGCAGGGGATGGCGCGAGAGACGCTGACGCGAGTCGGTCTCCATGAAGTTCTGTGAAGGGAGATTTTTGCGAACCGGCCGGGCAGTTGTTATATTTTTCCCGCCGCACGGAGATTTCACGTTGTATGAGCAGAGGGGAAAGGGCCGCAGTGAGGGTGATGTCTTTTCCCCACGACTTGGAAGAGATGGGAAGCAATATC
>DAIQOB010000189.1:0-5898 GCA_036788075.1 Syntrophobacteraceae bacterium | reverse complement strand
CCAAGCGGAGGAACTGCTTTCACCTACAATCTGCGCTTCCCAGGCCAGTACTTCGACAGCGAGACGGGACTCTTCTACAACATGGCCCGCGACTACAACCCCGCCCTGGGACGGTATGTACAGAGTGATCCGATTGGGTTGTGGGGTGGCATGAATACATATGTATATGTAAGAGGGAATCCGGTGGACAGAGTGGATTTCCTAGGACTGCAAACAATGCCATATAACCAAATGGATTTGATGGAGGTTGTTCCTCCTATCAGGCACTTGTTGGAGCAGATTAATCAAAATTACCAAAATGCATCGAGAGTCCCTAATCTTATTAAAAACTATGGGGAAGTGGCCCAGGAACTATCTGACTTACGGAAAGCAATTGAAGACTACGAAGCACGCTTCAGGCTCGAGCAAAACGATGTTCTTGAAAAGGAAGCTCGTTTTTGTACAAGCTCAAATAGTCACGGTATCAGCAATTCGTTAAACAATGATGGACATCATATCTGTGTGACCGCAGATTGCACACAGTTCAGAGAAGACCTTTTAATGCAGATTGGACCGGCAGAAGATCCTATAGACAGGATTCTTGCTCCTTGGCCAAGACTTGAACTATTGAACTAAAATGTGCAGCGACTTTTTGCTCTGCCGGAGGCTCAGAAAAAGGATCGAACCAGGGGCACGAGGGCGACAAGGAGGGGGGCCATGGCCAGGGCCGGCAGGAAGTTCGCCAGGCGAAGCTCCTTGAGGTCCAGGAGCTTGAGGCCGATTCCCACGATGATGAGTCCCCCGGTGGCCGTCATTTCCGCGATCATGGGGTCCGTGAGGACCTTGGCGAAAATGCCGGCGAAGAGGGTCAGTCCCCCCTGGTAAAGCAGGACGCTGAGGGCCGAGAGGGAAATCCCCCAGCCGAGGCTCGCGGAAAAAGCAATGGACGCAAAACCATCCAGCATGGATTTCACGGCGAGGGTCCGGTAGTCTCCCGTCAGTCCATCCTGGATGGAGCCCAGAATGGCCATGGGGCCCACGCAGAAAACGAGGCTCGCCATGATAAAGCCTTCACTGATATTGCGGGCGCTGTTTCCTTTGCTGCCGCGGGACAGTGCCGACTGCAGAAGGGCTCCGAGCTTTTTCAGCGCATCGTCGATCCCGAGGATTTCTCCCAGGATGGAGCCGGTCAAAATGGCTCCCAGGACAATGAGGATATTCTTGGTCTCCAGGGCCATCTGCAGCCCCACCAGGACCGTAACGAGTCCGAGGCCCTGGAGTGCCGTGTCGCGCATCTTTTCCGAAAGCCGCGAGCCGATGGTCACGCCCAGGAGGCTTCCGGCCAAAATCGTTCCCGCGTTGATGAGGGTGCCTACCATTTCAATGTTTCCTTTCCACCGTCGAACCTGTTTTCCCTGCTCCACTGCTCCGGCCTGCCGTGTCCAGGAAGGTGATCCGTTCCACCAGGGGCGGGTGGGAGTAGTGAAAGCGTACATAGAGGGGATGGGGAGCGAGATTCGATAGATTCTCGAGGCCCATGCGTTTGAGGGCTGCCATGAGAGGATCCGGCGTCTTCAGAAAGCGTGCAGCGAACAGATCCGCCTGCCGTTCAAAGTACCGGGAGAGTCCGGTGTAAAAGGGCTGGAGGAAAAATCCCGCTTTTTGCCAGGCGATGCCGACGAGAAAGAGTCCTGCGTAGGTTTGGGAGCTTTCAAAACCGAAGGCGGCGTAAACGGCAGGCCATTCCATGATCCTATAGGTCAGGTAGAAGCCCGCCAGGAGGGAGAGCTCGAAGAAGAGGAGCTGTTTGGGAACATGCTTCTCTTTGTAATGCCCCACCTCATGGGCCAGGACCGAAAGGATTTCATCACGGGAATGGGCTTCGAGGAGCGTGTCGTAGAGCACAATTTGTTTCGTCTTTCCCAGCCCGGTGAAGTAGGCGTTGGTGTGGCGGCTCCGCCGTCCGGCATCCATCTGCAGGATTTTCTTGACCTGGATTCCGTTCCGCTGCATCAGGGCGCCTATTTTCTCAGAAAGCTCCATATCCTGAAGTGGGACAAACTTATTGAAAAGGGGCGCCAGCACGACGGGGTAAAGCAGGACCAATACGATCTGAATACCTGAGACAATGGCGAATGCCCACAGCCACCAGCGGGTGGGGGAGCTTTGAACCACCGCCAGTGTGGCGCTCAGGATGGCTGTGAACAGACACAGGGAGACCAGTCCCGACTTCAGATGATCCCCTATCCAGGTTCGGAGTGTCGTGCGGTTGAATCCGAAAGCCTCCTCGATGACGAAAGTGTGATAGTAATCGAAGGGGAGCTCCGCCAGGAACAGCAGGAAGCCCGGGATGGTAAAAAAAAGAAGCCCGGCGAGGATGCCGTGCACCTCGTGACTGAACAGCCGGTTTCCCAAAGCGGTCATGAAGCCCGAAAGAATGAGCAGCAGAAGAATCCCCTGGGCGGTGAGATCCGAGAGCATGCCAAGACGCGTTTTGGCGCGGGTATAGGCCGTGATTTTTGAAAGTTTGGAGGCATCCAGCATCCCTTCGAAACAGGGAGGAACCCCGTTTCCAAAACGTTCCATGTGGCGGAGATTCAGGCGTTCCAGCCACAAGGAAAAAAGAGCCTGAGCCAGGTAAAGAGCCAGGAAGATTGTCAGAACGATATGCGGTTGCTGCATGATGGACCTACCCATTTTAGATGTTGCCTTCCGGGGAATGAAGCCGACGTGTTCAGGTCCCGGAGGGCCGGATGCCATGCGTCATGTGTCTCCCAGCGTGAAGCCGATAAAAGTAATGGAATCGAAAGGTAAAGGAAAGGAAAAAGGTCCGGACGCTGCCGCGCCCAGTGTTGGATGGGATCGGTTGCTTTTTCTCCTTTAAGCAGTTATATTGCCTTCTACATTAGGATTTTGGCCGAAGCTCGTACCATCTGTCCCGAAGTCTTTTCAACCCCCCTTTTTTTACAGAAGGAGCGAAAAATGGCTATTTTTAAGTGCAACAATTGTGGCAATACCATAGATGTTCAGGCGCCCCCTGAAACCTGTCCTTCCTGCAAACAGAAGTGTGAATTCGTGGATGTTTCCTGCTATATCCCCGAGTGCGGTGGTGCGGGCTCCCCCAATGTCAATCCGCAGGTTTTTCAGGAAAGCTACAAGGCGGACAAGAAATAGCCGCCTTCTTGAGACGGGAATCCTTCTTAAAGCTTGTTTGTCCAAGCCTCAGCATCAGGGATGCACGGAGCTGTTGAGGCCGTGCCTCATCCAGGGAGGGCCGATTCGGCCGGCCAGGCCGGATCGGTCCAGACCTGTATGCCCACCGGTCATCTGCCCATTTCCCATACGCCCTTCTGCTCCAGACCATTGAAACTCTTTGACTTTTGTGGTTGTAATTTGTCAATCCCGCTTGACTTGATCGGTCACATGCCTATCGTTTAATACATGAACGAAAGTCCGAGTGATTTGTCATTTATCGAGTACACTCTGGAAATCCATCTGAAAGGAGGGATACATCCATGAAAGATAAGGGCGGTTTACATCAGAAGGTGCAGGAATTCTGTGATTGCTATGCCACGACGGACTTTTTGAGGGAAATGTCGGTCGTGAAAGCAGAACCCGATAAGGCGGATGGTGCATTGAAATGGCTGGCTCTGGCGGTTCTCCACGGAGTCAACGACAATGCCAAAAAAATATCCATCACCCGGAAGCCTGACGGGAAGGTGAATGTCGTCGCCAAATACCGCAAGTCGGAATTGCCCGATCCGGGTGCAGAAATAGGTGAGAAGATTTTTGAAGCCGCGAAGGGGATCACTCATTTAGAGGGTGAAAAAGGCAGCATGCCCCTGGCTCTCGGTATTCGGGACAGCAGCCTTGAGGTTGTTGTGGACGTGGAGAAAGACGAGGAAGGGGAGACGGTCACCATCAAGTTTCCCGGTTGATCCCTGCTATTCGTCGGGGGCGGGCTTCGGCCGGTTGTCATCCAGTTCCGGCAGAATGTGGTCTAAAATGCCGTTGATGAAAGCGCCGGAGTCTTCGCTCCCGAAATTTTTCCCCAACTCCACTGCCTCGTTGATGGATACCTTGGGAGGGATGTCAGGGCAGTGCAGCATCTCGAAAAGCGCAATACGCAAAATATTACGGTCCACCACGGGCATCCGGTAGAGACGCCAGTGCTGTGAGGCAGAGCCAATCAAGGCGTCCAATTCGCTCTGGTGCAGCTCGACTCCCATGATGAGCTTCTCGGCGAAAGGCCTCACTTCCATGGGGATATCGACGTCGAGATCCTCGTCATTTTCAAAAAGCCGATAGTACAGTTCCATGGCCTGCTCGGGAGGCGTTTCACTCATTTCCATGGCGTAAAGCACCTGGAGTGCGATTTCGCGGGAACGCCTTCTGCGACTCACTTTAGATTTCACTTTTCCTGATCCCCGAAGAAGCCAAAGGGGCGGCTGGCGGCCCACCCCTTTCAAAGACTTCAGTCATGCCATGATCGCTCGTGGTCGTGTGTCATTAAAAGCTTTTGGACACATTTCTATAGTCGATGGGATATAAAACTTTCGATTTTGTGGTTCCCTCTTTTTGTAGGAGCGGCATCCTGCCGCGACTGCCTGGCTGTCGCGGCAGGATGCCGCTCCTACAAAAAAGAAGTTTTCAAGTTTTAAAGCGTCTTCAAACTCCCTACGGGTTGATGCCCCTCATGAGGTTGGCCATCTCGATGGCGGCCATGGCTGCGTCCCAGCCCTTGTTGCCCGCCTTGGAACCCGCCCGTTCGATGGCCTGCTCCAGGGTGTCCGTCGTGAGGACGCCGAAGGCGATGGGAATATCCGTCTCCAGGCTGACATGGGCAATGCCCTTGGAGACCTCGTTGGCAACGTAGTCGAAGTGAGGCGTTGCTCCGCGTATGACGGCGCCGAGGCAAATGACGGCATCATACCGGCCGCTCTTGGCTACCTTTTTTGCCACGAGGGGAATTTCAAAGGCGCCGGGCACCTTGAAAAGGTCGATGTCCTTTTCATCCGCTCCGCTGCGTTTGAGGGCATCCATGGCCCCACCCACCAATCGCTCCCCGATGAAATCGTTGAAGCGGCTGACAATGATACCAAAGCGAAGATCCTGGGCGAGAAGGTTCCCTTCATAGATTTTCATTTCCTGACTTCCCTTTCTTCAATGCAGCTGATGAGATGCCCCATTTTGGCGCATTTGGTGGTCAAGTACTGGATGTTGCATTCATTGGGCGGGATTTCCAGGGGAACCCGCTCCGTGACGGTGATGCCGTAGCCCTGCAGGCCGACAATTTTCTTGGGATTGTTGGTCATGAGCCGCATCTTCCGGACCCCCAAATCCACCAGGATCTGGGCCCCGATGCCGTAATCCCGGAGATCATCCTTGAAGCCCAGCACCCGGTTGGCCTCGACGGTATCGTAACCCTGCTCCTGAAGGGCATAGGCTTTGATCTTATTGACAATCCCGATGCCCCTTCCTTCATGGTTGCGCATATAGAGGACCACACCCTTGCCGGCCCGGTCGATTTGCATCATGGCCGCCCGCAGCTGGGACCCACAGTCGCACCGGAGGGACCCGAAGACATCCCCCGTGAGGCATTCGGAATGCACTCGGACCAGCACTTCGTCCTCCGGGGTGATCTCCCCCTTAACCAGAGCGATATGGCTGTAGTCATCGATGTCGTTGTTGTAGACGATGCATCGGAATTCACCGCCGAAGCCTGAGGGCAACATGGCCTCTGCAGCCCGGCGGACGAACATCTCGTGCTGCATGCGGTAGTTGATGAGGTCTGCGACCGTGACGATCTTCAGATCATGCTCGGCTGCAAAGACCTCCAGATCGGGCATTCTGGCCATGTTGCCCTCAGGCTTCGGCGGTGAATTCCGATGCATCGAAATTCACCGCCGAAGCCTGAGG
>DAIQOB010000188.1:0-5906 GCA_036788075.1 Syntrophobacteraceae bacterium | reverse complement strand
TCCAGAACGGCACCCCTGGCGCCGGATGTCACGAGATGCGCGTAGCGCGCCAGGTAGCCCTCCTTGACGCGGGGCTCGGGCGGCTGCCATCCGCTCCGGCGGCTTTCCATGACGGCTGCGTCAACGAGGAGCTCGATCTTCTTGTTGGGGATATCGAAGCGTATCTGGTCCCCTTCCTGCACCAGCGCGATGGGGCCTCCTACAGCCGCTTCGGGAGAAATGTGGCCGATGGCTGCTCCCTGGGTGCCTCCACTGAAGCGTCCGTCGGTGATGAGGGCAACGTCTCTACCCAGGCCCAGCCCCATGATGGCAGCGGTGGGCGTGAGCATTTCCTGCATGCCGGGTCCGCCTTTGGGGCCTTCATACCGGATCACGACCACATCCCCTTTTTGGATGTGGCCCTCCAAGATGGCCGAGGCTGCGTCGGACTCACTTTCATAGACTCGGGCCCTTCCCGTGCGCTGAAGCATTTCGGGCGCTACGGCGGATTGCTTCACGACGGCTCCCTCGGGGGCAAGGTTTCCATAGAGCACCGCGATGCCACCCTCCCTGTGATAGGGATCAGTGCAGCTGCGAATGACCTGACGGTCGAAAATAACGGCTTCTGCAAGGTTTTCCCCAACAGTTTTACCGTTCACCGTCTTGAGGTCGAGGTGAATGAGGTTTTGGGAGGCGAGCTCCTTCATGACGGCCTGGACACCACCCGCGGCGTTCAAGTCTGCGAGAAAGTGAGGGCCGCCGGGCCGGAGGCTGCAAAGATGCGGTGTGCGTGCACTGACGGTGTTGAAAAGGTCCAGCTCGAGGTCGATCTTCGCTTCGTGGGCGATGGCGGGAACGTGAAGCACCGTGTTCGTGGAGCAGCCGAGGGCCATGTCCACCGCCAGGGCATTTTCAAAGGCCGCCCGGCTGCCGATGTCGCGGGGTCGGACGTTTCCTTTGACCAGATCCAGGACCTTCATACCCGCCGTTTTGGCGAGGCGGATGCGCGCGGCAGTGACCGCCGGAACCGTTCCGTTGCCGGGAAGCGCAGTGCCCAAAGCCTCGGCCAGGCAGTTCATGGAATTGGCCGTGAACATGCCGGAGCAGGAGCCGCAGCCCGGGCACGCACATTCTTCCAGCTCCAGAAGCTCCTCTGCGCTCATTTGACCGGCCTTGTAAGAGCCCACTCCTTCAAAAACCGAAATGAGATCCACCTGTTGGTGTCCCTTGTGGCCGGGCATCATGGGACCGCCGCTCACCAGGATGGTGGGAATGTTCAACCGCATGGCTGCCATGAGCATTCCGGGAATGATCTTGTCACAGTTGGGGATGAGGACAAGGCCGTCGAAAGGATGTGCCGTCGCCATGATTTCCACTGAATCAGCGATAAGCTCCCGGCTGGCGAGCGAATAGCGCATTCCGGGGTGGTTCATGGCGATGCCGTCGCACACTCCGATGGTGTTGAACTCAATGGGGGTTCCTCCGGCCATGCGAACCCCGGCTTTCACGGCTTCGGCAATTTTGTCCAGATGGATGTGGCCGGGTATGATTTCATTGGCGGAGTTGGCGATGCCGATGAGGGGCCGCTCCAATTCCGATTGCGTGTATCCCATGGCTTTGAAAAGGGACCGATGTGGAGCCTTTTCCACTCCCTTTTTCATAGCATCACTTCGCATTTCGTTGTCTCCCGTGAGTGTGGATGTATGTATCGATGGGCGGCGCTCTGAATTGCCCTGTCTGCAAAACACTTCGCTCAAAAATTACTGTATCTTCAATAGCCTTGGCAAGGGGAAAAGGAAATATTTGACCTGAGGCTTTCTTGTGAAAAAAGTTGACAATAGGGAATACACTTTTTATAATCCCAAAGATTTTAAATGACTTTGTGCAGTTATGCGGCAGGAGGATTCTGTATGGAAGTGCAGCACCAAAAGGCTCTTTATCCCATCGGCATTGTTGCTGAATTGCTGAGTATTCATCCAAGAACGCTTCGGATTTACGAACAGGAGGGCTTGATCAAGCCCGCCAGAAGAGGAGGGAAGCGGTTTTATTCCAATAACGATCTTCAGTGGCTCAAATGCCTCCGTAAACTGCTGACGGACGAGGGGCTCAACATTGCCGGCATCAAGAAGCTCCTGACCATCGCTCCTTGTTGGAATATCCGCGGGTGCAGTGAAGAAATGAGGAAACAGTGTCCGGCGATCCTCAATTTCCCCGTCCCCTGCTGGGACCTGGTCCCGCGCGCTTGCAAGGACAAAGGCCAGAACTGCTCGGAATGCGAAGTCTATCTGAAGAAAATGAATCATGTCATGGTGGAAAAGTGCCTTGACGACAAAGCCGACCCACAATAAGAGCATAAAAATTTACAGGAAATCTGCCCTTTTTCCTATACCCTGAGGAGAGCCTCTGGGAAAGGTTCACTTTTCCATGAAAACCGTTTTTGGCCCAGTCCCTTCGCGGCGTCTGGGGCGTTCCCTGGGTATCGATGTGATACCCGCCAAGACTTGCACCTACGATTGCGTCTACTGTGAATCCGGCCCCACGACCCATTTGACGATCCGGAGACATTCCTTCATCGACCCAGGCCGGGTCATGCACGATCTGGAAAGCTATTTCCACGATTATCCCCAGGGCGCCGATGTGCTTACCTTTTCCAGCGCGGGTGAGCCCACGCTCTATGAGCCGCTGGGCCAACTGCTGGGCGACATCAAGAGGCGCTTTCCGCAATTGCCTCTGGTGGTGCTCACCAATGGCTCCCTCCTCTGGGATCCCTGCGTCCGCCGGGATCTGTCCGCAGCCGATCGGGTTGTTCCGTCCCTGGATGCTGCTACCCTGGACGTTTTCCGACGCGTCAACCGCCCCCATCCCAAGCTGGATCTGGCCCGCATACTGGAAGGCCTGCAGGCCTTTCGCAAAGAATTTCGCAAGCAGCTTTACCTGGAAATCATGCTCGTTGCAGAGATGAATGACCATGCCGAGGAACTCCTGGAGATGCGCCGTCTGGTGGACCGTTTGCGCCCCGACCGCATCGAGCTGAACACCGTGGTTCGCCCACCCGCCTATGGGTATGCCAGAGGGCTTTCCGGCAGAGCCATGGAGGAGGTGCTTCGTTTTTTCCCCGTCGAGACGAGCGGCATCATCGGGTGCTTCGAGGGGGCCGCGCCCGTGATGGACAGCCAGGACCTTCCGTCACGTGTGCTGGAACTGGTGCACCGCCGCCCCTGTACCCTCCCGGAAATGGCTGCATCCCTCGGGGTTTCCCTGGAAAGCCTCAGGGGCACTCTCCTCCACCTGCTCCAGGAAAATCAACTCGTCCCCTATCGGTTCAACGACGCGGAATACTATCGTCCTGCACCAGCCGGAAAATGAAAACGAGACGGAGGTATTGAAGTCCCCCTTTGAAGGGGGATTGAGGGGGATGTGTCGTGACGTTCACACCCCCCTGCCCCCCTGGGGGGAATCAAAGGCGCGTACCCCGCGAAACAAAACCGACAGAGCGCTAGCGAGCGGGCACATGCTTCTTCGGGGGCGTCGTTTTGAGGATTTCCACGGGATGCTCGGGGAGAACGCGTGTGATGAAGGTCTGAGCAAAAAGCCGACGCGCCAGTTGTTGAATATCCCTGCTGCTGACTTTCCGGATCAACTCTCCGTACTTCCTGTCATAATCCCAGCCCAGTCCGAGGGCTTCGTTGATGGCGGCACTCCGGGCCTGCGCATCGAGACTTTCCAGTGACAGCTGGTGCACGGTGATCATCATGTCCTTGACGGTCTCCAGTTCCTGTGACGATACGGGCTCTTCCATCAATCGTTTGAGGTTTGCCAGGATGACCCCCTGGACTTTTTCAAGGTTGTTCAGGGTGGTTTGAGTCAGGATGCCAAAAAAACCGGCACGGACTCCATAGAAGGGAGACGCTCCCACCACGTAGACGAGGTCTTCCTTTCCTCCACGCAGCGCTTGAAAGAGGCGGCCCCCCGGATTTCCCTGACCGGAGAGGATACCGTCCATAACATCCAGAACAGGTTTCTCTGCGTTGTCTATCGCCAGCCCGTTCGCTCCGATAAAAAGCGATGCGGCGCTTTTCTCGTTCTTCTTTTCCACCACGCGGTTTTTTGTGAGAGGATTCGTTTCCTCCATAGGCAGCTGCAGTGCCGTTTCCCGACCTTCCCATGGTTTGAACAGGTCTTGAATTTTAGGCAGCAGCTTCTCCGTATCCACATCGCCATACACGGCGAGAACGGACTGTCGTGGGTTCACCATGCGCTGGTAAAAGGCCATGACGCCTTCCCGGGTGAAGGACTGGACGGATTCCGGAGTCCCCAGGCGGTCATTTCCATAAGGACTCTGCTGAAAGTAGTTCTTCTTGAAAAGGCGGATCACCTCATGCTGCCAGCTTTCATCCTGGCCCTGAATGGCCAGAAGAGTCTCCTGCCGCTTCTTTTGGACTTCCACTTGGGGAAACTGAGCGTTTTGAGCCACATCGGCCAGGACATCCAGGGCGAGGTCCAGATCTTCCTTGAGGACCTTAATGGAGACATGATACGTGTTGTTGTCCGAGCGGCTTTCAATGCCGCCCCCCACCTCTTCTATGGCGAGGGCGATGTCCTGCTTCGTTCGCCTGTTGGTTCCCGCTGTCAGCAGGGATGCCGTGAAAGAGGCGATGCCGGGTTGATCCAGGCCCTCGATGCTCAGGCCGCCCTTGCCGTAGAGGTGCAGAGTCACCAGGGGAAGAGCGGCGTCTTGCTTCAAGAGCACCCGGAGACCGTTGTTCAAGGTGTGGGATTGAACCGACGAGACATGAGGGGATGTGGCAGGTGAGGTCGTCTGCCTGTCGGAGACGGCGCCCTCGGTCTTTTCAGGCTGTATGACCGCCACATTGCGGCGTTCCGCCTTGAAATAGCGCTGAGCAACCTCCTGGATTTGTTCAGGAGTGACCTTGCGGATCTCTTCTACGTAGACCTCATCGAAATACGGGTTCGCAGTGTAAAAGTATGCAGAGCCCAGCGATGACGCCAGGGAGGAAACCGTCTCCTTGTCGAAGACATGCTGGGCAATGGCGCTCTTTTTCGCCTTTTCCAACTCTTCGCTGCTCACAAGCTCAGTTTTGAACCGTTCCAATTCCTCTTCTACACTCTTGAGAACCCCCGGCCAGTGTTGAGGGTCCAGCGTCAGGGAGACGAAAAACTGTCCCTGAACGAAATGAGGTGTCCAATTGGCGGCACTGACGCTCAACACCAGGTTTTCCTTGTCTTTCAGGCGCGAGTACAGTCGACTGGTGCGCCCTTCACCCAGGAGGAGTGCCAGCACATCCAGGGCGTACAGGTCCTTGTCGTCGATCCTGACCGAGGGAAACCCCACCATCGCCTGGGTGAGCCGCGCAATGGGAAGTTTTTTTTCTTCCCAGCGAGAGGCCACCTGAAGGGGCTCCTGAGGCAGGACGGGAGGTGCCGAGGCCTTGCGCTGAAAAGATTTTGTCTTTTCAGCGATGAACTCTACGACGCTTGCGGCTTGCACATTCCCTGCAAGGACGACCGTCATGTTTTCCGGCTGATAGCGCTCTTTGTAGTACCGGAGGAGGGTGTCTCGATCCGAATGGACAAAGACCTCCTCGTAGCCGATGATGGGATCTCTCACGGGATGTACCCTGTAGGCCGTCTGAACAAAAATCTTCCAGAGCTCGCGGTCGGGATCGTTTTCTCCCATCTTGATTTCCTGTTGGATGACCGCTTTTTCCCGTTCCACTTCCCCGGGATCGAGCTTGCTTTCGCTCACATAGGACAGGAGAAGATCCAAAGCGTCTTTCCACTGCCCTGCAGCCGTGTTGATGTAATAAAGGGTCCGGTCGTAGGAGGTACTGGCGTTGGTGGAGCCTCCCATGCGCTCCAGCCGCCTCTTGGCTTCTTCTTCCGTGAAGGAGTGCGTGGACCCTCCC
>DAIQOB010000187.1:0-5907 GCA_036788075.1 Syntrophobacteraceae bacterium | reverse complement strand
GCTCAGGGCGAACGGACAGCAAAACAAAATGTTAAGAAATATATGCTCAGGTACTCAGATCTGGGCTTTCTGCCTTATCCTGGGAGCGAGGGCGTCCCGACCTCAAATAGAGAGGGCAATATGCCATCTCTCCCGGGCTGGGTCAGGATTTCATCCGTTCAGGGTAGAGCCGAAAGCCCTTCTGCAATGCAGCAACTGCGTGCTTGGTCGGCACGACCGTTTGTCGTGAAGCAGGCCGACGGCATCGGAGCGGCACCGTCCGCAATGGCGCATCTGCGGAAGAAAGGCTTCGGCGGCGTGGCGGAGCGAGGCCAGACGGGATGCGGATGGAGGGGCGATCTTCTCGAAAGCTGTCCCGGAAACGGGGATCAGGGCGATGAGATTGTGGAGGTCTGCCTTGAGCTGTGCGACCCTTTCGGCAACCGCCGCGGTGTGGGTGTCATTGATACCGGGTATGACGACGGTGTTGACCTTGACCGTAATCCCTCGGGCTTTCAGCCGGGCGATGGCATCCATCTGTCGCTCCACCAGGAGCGAAGCTGCCTCCAATCCTCTTAGAACCTGCTTTCCAAGGGAAACCTTCGTGTAGATCCTTCCGCCGATCCTCGGATCGAGCGCATTGACGGTCACGGTCACGAACCCCACCTTGAGCGCGACCAGGGCATCAACATGCTCGGCAACAGCCAGCCCGTTGGTGGAAAGGCACAGGTGCAGCGCGGGATGGGCTTTGCGGATACGCTCCAGCGTCGTGAGGGTCCGCTCGGGATCGGCGAAGGCATCGCCCGGACCGGCGATGCCTGCCACCGTGATGAAGGGCATGCGGAAGAGCGCTTCATCCAAATAGTCCAACGCTTCTTCGGGATGGAGGATCCTGCTGGCGACCCCGGGCCGGCTCTCGTTGATGCAGTCATAGGCCCTGTTGCAGTAAGCGCACTGGATGTTGCAGCCTGGGGCGACGGGAAGGTGGATGCGGCCGTAGCGGCCTGCCGCCTTCGCGCTGAAGCAGGGATGCTGTAAAATACTACCGGCTTGATGGACAAGGACATTCATCGATACCTACGGCTTTCGACCGAATCGGATGGCCCCGGTCGGGCAGGCATGCATGCAGTCCCCGCAATTCGTGCAGTTCGCCTCGTCGGGGCGGGTTCCCATTTCACAGATTTTCATGCACAGGTTGCAGTCGTTGCACCGGTCGGTCTTGTAAAACCTGAAAAGGGAAAAGTGCTTGAACGTTTCAAGAAGGCTTCCCGTAGGGCAGGCATAGCGGCACCATGCGTTGGCCGCGATCAAGCCCAGAGCGAGGAAGCCGAGCACGAAGCAGGTTCGGATGATCCAGAGGAGCCCCGCATGCTCAAAAGTGAGGGCGACGGACCGGAAGAACTCGCCGACGCGGATGGGGATGTCCGATCGCGGTTGACCGAGGGCAAAATAGAAATAAAGGGCCACAGCCAGCCCCAGGTATTTGCCGAAGGGAGCCCAGCGGGTGAAAAGATTTTTCCTGCGCAGCTTCAGAAAGGCAAGCTTTCCGAGGAGCTGATTGACAAGCCCCCCCGGACAGGCCCAGCCGCAGAAGGCGCGTCCGACGAGAAGGACCGACAGGGGTAAAAACAGCCAGAATCCCCAAAACATGGTGAAGAGCCGACCGTGACAGGTGATAACGGGACAGTTTTGACAGCTGATATAAGGAACGAGAAAGGGGCAGCGAAAAATCCCGTAGAAGGACCACTGCCCGAGTACTCCGATGAGGGCGAGCTGGGACAATCTCCGCCAGAGGCTCAGGCGGATGCCTTCTGCCCTGGTGCCTGCAGCCGGAGCTTTTGGAAGGGCGACCTGAGCATCAGACATCTTTCACCCCCAGTTTCTCAACCAGTTCCTGCCCCTTGTCGGAAATAGCCGGGATGAAACCGGCCTGATCGAAGAAGACCTGGCCTTCAGGTGACGTGATGAAGTTTACGAAGTCGTCCGCCAGGGCACGATCTTTGGCATCCTTCATGACTCCTATCGTGAAGGTGAGGGGAGGAGGCGGAAAAAATTCTTCAGGAATGGGAATCACTTCCGTTTGGCCCTGAAAAAGAGGCATGCGGGTGAGGCGGAGCTCCACGACGGAGACATCGCCTTTTCCGGCAATGACGTCGTCCATGATCCGCTGCACGCAGGTTCCCAGGGTAACGGCGTTTTTCATTGCCGCATCCAGGATTCCGGCTTTCTTGAGGAGCACTTGGGCTGCATCTCCCCCTGGAGCCGACGCTCCCGGCGCGAGCACGACTCGAACTCCCGGACGGGCCATGTCTTTGATTTCCTGAATGCTTGCGGGGTTTCCTTTAGGCGTGACCATGACGTAGCTCGTAAAGCAGAGGGGCTTGAAGTAAACCATTTTACCCGTTTCCCGGAGCTTTTTTGCGAGCGCGAGCACCCGCCCCCCGAAAACCTCTGTCGTGGCGCTGCCCAGGAGGGACTTGCCCAGGGCCGCAGCGAAGGCTCCCGTGTAACTGATCTTGACCCCGGTCCTTTTCTCGTAAGCTTTATTGGCCGGCATGAAGGCCTCGGCCAGCCCTCCGCAGGACCACACCTGGAGGTGATCCCGGCTGAAGGCGTCGGCCCGTGCGACGCTCCCCGGCAGGGCGGCGCCAAGGGAGGATACCAGGGCTGACTTCAAAAAGTTTCGGCGTGCTTCGCATTGGGGTTTATCTCTCATGTGTGTATTCCTCTTCCATTACTGACAAAGCTTCTAATTTCCACCCTATCCTGCCAAACAATCGTGCTTCGCCATATCACTGCAGACAGTTCAAGTCGAATCGATTCTTCCGATTTTAATATTGCATATCTATCGACTTATCCAATAATACCCATTGGACTTAATTCTCGATCCTTTCTCCTGCAGAGAACCACCTGTTTGATTTGATTATCTAACATTCTGAATAAACATATATTTTATTATTCTTTGAGATAGCCCTCATCTTGTGCAAATCGATTTTTCCTTATTTAATTATAGACAAAAATTGATTTTTCCAATTTGACAGATTGGGAGTGGACCTAATATGTAAACCCTGATTCATTTACCTTTATAAGCGAGAATGTTCCCGATCCGGGGACACTCATCACCTGACGATGCCGGCTTCTTAGGGGCTGACCATCACGGCACTGCGCCTCTTGGAGTAGACCACACCCAGGCAGGCGCAACAAAGCAGAGGTTAGGCGGCGATAGCCCGGCGGAGGATGACTTCTAAAGAAGGATCGAAGAGGCATGAAGGATACATTTGAGCCGGTAATCGTATGTTTTTGTTGTCAGTGGTGTTCCTACGCAGCGGCCGATCTGGCGGGATCCATGCGACTCAGCTATCCCACCAATGTCCGCATTATCCGGATACCTTGTACAGGCCGCGTGGATGTCAAATTCCTGCTCTCAGCCATCGAAGACGGCGCGGACGGTGTTTTTGTTTCCGGATGCCTGCTGGGGGATTGCCACTATCGCACGGGAAATTATTTCGCCACCAAGCGCGTGGCGTTTGTGAAACAACTGCTCGAAAAGGTTGGAGTCAATCCGGACCGGGTGGAAATGTATTACAATTCTTCAGCCATGGGACCGCAATTCGCCCAGACCTGTCGGGATTTTACGGACAGGATCAGAAAGCTCGGGCCCGGATTACGTGCCGTAGCCCCCGCCCCTGCCCGCAATGCTGTTGACTGAACCAACTTTCGTCATTCCGGTGAAAGCCGGAATCCAGGAAAATGAAGATTTTCCGGACCCCGGTTTTCAACGGGGAGATGTTGGATCAACAACATTGGCCCCTGCCCGGGCCAGTCAGGAATAGAAAGCCGGCAACTGTTTGGCTGCGCTGAGGTACTCATTCATTCAAGCCGTAAATCGCAGAAATTTAAATTCGAGGTGATGATGAATTCCATCAAGTTATGGATCAATGATCAGGAAGTGGAGGTCGAAGCGGGCCGAACCATCATGGAAGCGGCAGAAGCGGCAGGAATCCACATCCCGCGCCTGTGCTACCATCCGTCCCTCAAGGCCGGCGGTTCCTGCCGTCTGTGCGCCGTCGAGATCGACGGCTATCGTGGACTTCCCGCAGCCTGTTCGACTCCCGTGGAAGCGGGGATGCGCGTTGTGACGGAAACGCCCAAGGTCCAGGATTTTCGCCGTGAAATGCTGAGACTGATTCTCCAGGACCACCCGAGGGAATGTCTGGGATGCCCGCGCAACGGCACCTGCGAATTGCAGCAACTGGTGGCTTCGGTGGGAATCGATTTCTCCTATCCTCCCCCGACGGAAAAGCGGCCACCGCTGAAGACCGGTGGAGCCTATTTTGAGCGTGACACAAGCCTGTGCGTCCGCTGCGGACGGTGTGTTCGGATGTGTCATGAGGTTCGAGGCGCTTCGGCCATCGTCTTCCGCGAAAAGGCGGGGCGGCAGGAAGTGGCCACACCCTTCGATCGCTCCCTGGAAGCGGCTGGATGCCAGTTTTGCGGAGCCTGCGTGGATGTGTGCCCCGTAGGGGCCCTGCGGGAGCGCAGCGTCACCTACCAGGGCGAGGCGCGTCAGGCGGTGCTGCAGGTGTGCGAGAATCTCACCGGCATCGTCATGAGCCTTTACCGCAAAGAGATGGAGCGCAACTGGAAATCATCCCTCTGCCCCATGTGCAGTGCCGGTTGTCGAATGAATTTTGAGCTCACCGAAACGGACCACATCGTTCAAGTCCTTCCCGATTCCG
This sequence comes from Syntrophobacteraceae bacterium, assembly GCA_036788075.1. Lineage (GTDB taxonomy): Bacteria > Desulfobacterota > Syntrophobacteria > Syntrophobacterales > Syntrophobacteraceae > Desulforhabdus. Next base: position 1,189 of record DAIQOB010000187.1, on the reverse strand, counting down.
ACGGTCCTGGCAATCTCGGTCAGGCCTGCGTGCAGGGCAGGTTTCTCCTGAAAGGATTCCTCCAGAGTCCGGATCGTCTGAAGAAGCCGCTGGTGCGGGAAAACGGCGGGTATGTGGAAGCAGACTGGAATGCGGTGCTGGATCGCATGGCGCAGAAGCTCAAGGGCTTCGGTCCTGGGGAAACCGCCGTGCTGACGGATGGACGGGCTACCAATGAGGAACTTTACCTTCTCCAGAAATTTGCCCGTGAGGTTCTCAAAACCGATGCAGTTGCCTGCCTGGCCCCCCGCGGACATGTAGCGGCCCAGGAAGTTCTGCGCAGCAATTTCGGCACGGCGGCCGGAACCTTCAGCTTTCCCGACCTGCACCAGGCGGGAGTCGTGCTCACCGTCGGATTCAATCCCGCAGGCGATCAGCCCATAGCGGGGACCCAGCTGCGCAAGGCCGTGATGGGCGGAACGAAGCTGGTGGCGGCGACCCCCTGCAATACGGCCGTGGCCCGTTATGCGGACATCCCCCTCTTCTATCGCCCGGGAACGGAGCTGGCCCTTGTTTCCGGACTGATGCACCTGATCCTGAAGGAAAATGCGGGTCTCCCGGGACTTCAGCAGATGAAGCCTGCGGAGCGCGAAGCACTCTCACAACGGCTTGCAGCCCATGCACCGGAGACAGTGTCGGAAATCACAGGCGTTTCCCGGGAAAAGCTCCTGGAGGCCGCCTGCCTTCTGGCCGGCCATAATCCGGTGAGCATTATCTATGGGGCCGGATTGCTGGAATCCACGGACATTCCTCAAACGGTGCAGGGGCTCGTCACGCTGGCGCAGGTGACGGGGAGCCTTGGAAAAGCCGGCGGGGGGATTGCCCCGGTTTATGGCAACGGCAACCTCCAGGGAGCCTGGGACATGGGCATGGTTTCTCACCTCCTGCCCGGTGAGGTGGAGCGCAACGGGTCTTCCGGCCTTACCGCCGAAGATATCCTCCAGGCCGCTGCCGGTGGAAAGATCAAAGCGCTCTACGTGGCCTCGGAAGGCTATGATGCGCAATGCCTCCATTTTCTGAGCTCTCTCCAGGGGAAGGTCGAATTTATCGCCCTACAAAATGTTGTGCTTCCTCAATCCGTGAGGGAATCGGCCTCGGTGGACCTGGTCCTGCCCATGGCTTCCGTCCTGGAAAAGGGAGGTTCTCTGAC
>DAIQOB010000186.1:0-5911 GCA_036788075.1 Syntrophobacteraceae bacterium | reverse complement strand
CGGGTTGACCCTGGGGGGCGCATCCTGTAAGAACACCTCGCACCGATGGGGTAAACGGCGGGATGTTTTGAAGCGCTGTGTGCAGGGAGGCGCGGCTTTCGAGCCTTATCTGCGTTTAGTTGAGCTGAGGTCTACGCCGGCATGGAAATCATGATGAAGGACTCCGACGCCAGACTGAAGGAAGAAATGGACTGGAAAGAAAAGGTTTTTGATTCCCTCTCCCTCCCGGGCCTGATTCTCAGTCCCGACAGGAATATTGTTTCCGTCAACAGGAAATTTGAAAAAGCGTTCGGCATCCGGAAAGCAGATGTCATCGGCAAAAGATGCCATGATTTCTTCTACCATTCCACCAGGCCCTGTCCCACAGACCTTTGCCCTCTCGCCCAGGTGCTGACGGATCGTGAAGGCCATACCGTTCTCAGGCGTGTGGAGTGCCCGGGCGGCAGGGAAAAATGGGAAGACCGCATTTTTTCCCCGATTCTCGATGATGACGGGAACGTGCGCTATGTCATCGAAAGCGTTCGAGATGTCACCAACATCAAGATCCTTGAAAAGGAGCTGGAGGGAGTTCGGGAGTTTGCGGAGAAGGTGATCGAAAGCTCCCAGAGCGGGATCATCGCTGCCGACCGGCGGGGGCGCATTGTCGTCATGAATCGTGCTGCAGAGGAACTCACGGGCTTTACGCTGCAGCAGGCCCTCAGGGGCGAAATCACCGTGCAAACTCTCTATCCGCCGGGGCGTGCCTATGAGATCCTCAGAAAGCTTCGTGATCCCAAGATCGGTGGAGAGGGCAAGCTCCCCAGCATGCGCGCGTCCATGTTGAATGCGCAGGGCGAGTCGATCCCCGTGCAGGTGACGGCAGCCATCATTTATGATGGTGACCGGGAAGTTGGTACCATGGGCGTCTTCGACGATCTTCGGGAACAAATCGCCCATGAGGAACGGATGAACCGCATGATGGTTCGCATTTCTCAGTCGGAAAAGATGGCTTCCCTGGGGCAGCTGGCGGCGGGTGTGGCCCATGAGATCAACAATCCCCTGACAGGCATCCTGCTCTATGCCAATCTCATCCTGGAAAACCTTTCCGAAGGGGATCCCCTGCGGGGAGATATCCAATTCATCATCGATGACGCCAACCGTTGCGGCGTCATCGTCAAGAATCTTCTGACCTACAGCCGCCAGACCAGTCAAAACCGCGAAGTCATTCATCTCAACACGCTGTTGGAGAACAGTCTGAGCCTCATCCGGGACCAGAAGCTCTTCATGAACATCGAGATCGTCAAAGAGCTTTCAGACGAAATGATGATGGTCAATGCCGACAAGAATCAATTGGGGCAGGTGATCATCAATCTCGTCATGAACGCCTTGGACGCCATGGATCGGAGAGGAACCCTGACTTTCAGGACGTACCGGAACAAGGCGGAGAAAAAGGTCTACCTGGAGGTTTCCGACACGGGCTGCGGCATTCCCAAAGAAAATATGTCGCGAGTGTTCGATCCCTTCTTTACGACCAAGAACCTGGGAAAGGGGACGGGATTGGGGTTGAGTATGGTTTACGGCATCATCAAGGAGAACGATGGCAGCATTTCCATCAAGGAGACGACTCCTGCCGGAACGACGTTCCTGCTGGAGCTTCCCCTGTACCAGGTTACGGATGATGAGGACATGTTCTATAACGTCGAGAATACGGTTTTAGTATAGGTTGGGTAGAGAACGGCGCGAGCCCCTCGCATACCCGTTGCCGGCATGCATTGTAAATGGATCGACCTGAAGCATTTCCAAATCATTTTCTCCAACGTTGCTATCGTGATTGTTGTCTTTGCTCGGGGGTAAGGAGCCTGTATGTATATGAGTGAAACTGAAGTATCTGGGGTGGATGTCAAGCGGAGTGTTCTCATCGTGGATGATGAAGAGCGCATCCGCGAGGGGTGCCGTAAAGTCCTTCTGAACGACGGCTTCGAGGTCGCTACGGCCGATTGCGGGGCGAAGGGGCTGGAGATGATCGAGGGGAAGCACTATGACGTCATCCTTCTCGATCTCATGATGCCCAACATGTCGGGATTCGATGTGCTGGGGCGGGTCAAGACCCTCCATCCGGATTCGACCGTTCTCGTCATCAGCGGCTATGCCACGGTGGAACATGCCACGGAGGCCATGAAGCGCGGGGCTTTCGATTTCATCCCCAAGCCGTTCTCGCCCGACCAATTGCGGCTGCTGGTGACGAAGGCCATCGAGTACACCCGGGCGCTTCAGGACATTGCCGGTGAAAAGTCCCGCATGCGGGTGCTCATCAACCGACTGACGGACGGAGTCATGGCGACGGACCGGGACAAGCGCATCGTCCTGGCTAATCCCGCCTTTCAACGCATGGTGGGATTTCAGGAGCAGGAAGGCTGTGTCGGTCGAACGAGCCTGGAAGTCACACGGGACGAGATGCTGGAAGGCCTCATCGACCAGGCGCTGGCCATGCCCGAGGAGGAATTCCTCGAGCTCGCCGAGGAGTGGAAATCCGGCGGCGAGGGCGGAAGTGGAGAGCGTATTTTCAGTGCCAGGTGCCTGCCTTTCCGGGACCGTTCGGGGCAAAATGTGGGTGTCATCATGGTCTTGCACGATATCACCGTGATCAAGAAAATGGACCAGGTACGCTCGGATTTCGTTTCCATGGTGGCCCACGAAATCAGGAGCCCCCTCAATTCCATTTTGGCGCAGATCCAGGTGGTGCGGGACGGCCTTGCGGGGGGGCTCACCGAAAAGCAGGAAGAGATATTGGGACGGGCTTCGGAGCGCATTCGAGGCTTGGTCAGCCTGTCTTCCGAGCTCCTGGATCTCGCCCGGGTCGAATCGGGCCTGATCCTGCAGGAACGCGAGCAAATCGACCTGGGGGAGATGCTCAAAGACCAGAGGGATTTTCACTGTCCCAGGGCGGAGGCCGCTCACATCACTCTCGATCTCCTGCTGCCGGGTCCCCTCATGCCGGTCCTGGCCAACCGTCGAAATATCGAGGAAGTCCTGTCCAACCTCATCGGCAACGCCATCAGCTATACGCCGGAAGGGGGGCAAATCGAGCTCTCGGCAGCCATGGAGAGCGATTACGTGCGGGTGAGTGTGAAGGATACGGGCTTCGGTATCGCTCCTGAAGATGTGGATCGGATTTTTGCGCCGTTCTACCGGGTCAAAAACGACAAGACCCGTATGATCGTGGGAACCGGCCTGGGCCTGCCCATCGTAAAAAGTATCGTTGAAGCCCACAATGGGTGGATCCGGGTGGAAAGCGCCCCCGGCCGGGGGAGCACTTTTCACGTGCACCTGCCTTTGGGAAAATAGGGGAAGGACGATACCATGCGATACACACCGGCGGCAGAGATTACCGAACGGCTTTCCAAGCTTCGGATTCTCATGGAAAAGGCCTCCCTTGACGGGGCCTTTTTCCATCACAAGGTAGACTATTTTTACCTGACAGGAACCATGCAGAACGGGATACTTTTCGCCCCCGCCGATGACGATCCCATATTTTTCGTCAAAAGGGCTTTCCCCCGAGCCAGGAAAGAGTCCCCGCTGAAGCGCATCCTCCCCATCCGCTCCTCCAAAGAGATCGCTTCGGAGCTGAGGCCCATGAAGCGGGTCGGGCTGCAGCTGGACGTCATGTCCTACAACGATGTCATGCAGTTCAAAAAGTTTCTGGGCAGTGCGGAGGTCGTCGATTGTTCGCCCCTCACGAGAGAATTGAGAAAGTACAAGTCGCCCTACGAAATTTCACTCATGAAGAAAGCGGGGGCGATCGGGAAAAAGGTGTATGCGCGCGTCCCCGAGTTGTTGAAGGAAGGTATGACGGAGATCGAGCTGGGGGGGCTTCTCGAGGCGCATGCAAAGGCCCTGGGCCATGAAGGGATCCTCAGAACCCGGTCCCTCATGTTCGAGGCCTATTCCTGGCATATCCTGAGCGGGACTTCGGGTACGGTCGTCAGCCAGGTCGATACTCCGGCGGGGGGGCTGGGGCTGTCACCGGCCTTTCCCATGGGGGCCGGTATGAAAAAGATCAAAGCCCATGAGCCCATCATGATCGATTTTCCCATCTGCTATCAGGGTTACCTGGTGGATGAGACCAGGATGTTTGCCATCGGTTCCATGCCTGAGCTGTTTCTGAAAGCCTACGATGCCTGCCGGGAGATTCAGTACCGCGTCCTCGACAAAGCCCTCACGGGTATGGGCAGTGACAAGCTTTTTCAGTATTCACTGGATCTTGCCCGACAGAGGGGCTTCGGCGCCAACTACCTGGGCGTGAAGCAGCACCGGGTAAGGTTTCTCGCCCACGGCATCGGTCTCGAGCTTTCGGATATGCCCTTCATCGCGGCCTCCCACAAGTACCCCATTGAAAAGAACACGGTGCTGGCCATCGAACCGAAGATGGTTTTTCCCGGCAAAGGGATCTGCGGCATAGAGAACACCGTCCTCATGGAGGACGGTGCATACCGGGTGCTCAGCAATACGGATGAGAGGGTTGTCGTCGTTTAGCCGCATGCAAGGAAACAGGGTGATCAGTCGATCCAGCGGACGAACTTGTCCATCGTGTCACGCGGGGATGTGAAATGGTTGATGGGGCTTTCCCAGTCGGGATGGCCCAGAGCGACGGAAATCACCACCTCCTTGTTCTCCGGGATATTGAGGGAATCTCTCACCTCGTCTTCATAGGCCGCAATGAGGCCGATGGGGCAGGTCCAGAGGCCGTGGGCATGGGCTGCGAGGAGCAGGTAGCCGAGGGTGATGCCCAAATCCACGAGGCGCGCCTTGGAAAAGGAATCATCCAGGCAGAGGATGACGGCGGCCGGCGCTCCATAAAAGTTGCAGCTCCCCTCGTTGATGAAGGTGTTGAAATCGACCCCCATCCGGTCCAGGATGGGTTTCATGGTCTGAAAAGATTCCACTCCGCGGGCAGTGAAGGCAGGGGCGAGGGGCTTCACATTTCCCGGGCTGCAGGAGATCTGTTTTTCCCGGTAAGCCTTGATGAGCCTCCTGCTCAGTCGGGCTTTCTCTTCCCCCAGGACCACCGTGAATTCCCAGGGCTGCAGGTTGATGGCCGACGGGGCCCTGACGGCCAAATCGAGAATGGCTTCGATCGTCTCCCGTTCGACGGGGTCGGACTTGAACGCCCGTATGCTCTTGCGCTCCTTCATCGCTTGAAAAAGGTCCATGTGCTCACCATCACTTTCTTGGGCATGAGGCAATGAATGAAGATCGGTTTGAGGATATCCGCCTCGTGTTCGATAACGGCCCACGGAGGGGCAATGCTGTTGATTTAACCAACTTTCGTCATTCCGGCGAAAGCCGGAATCCAGGAAAATAAAGACGATCTGGACCGCGGTTTTCACCGGGGTGACGTTGATCAACACCATTGTCAAGGAGAGGCGGTTCACGAGGGAGTAAGCGCCCCTCAAGCCTGTCATGGCGATTACACCAATCCCCCAGTCAAGTCAAGAATCGTTCGAGCATTGAAGAAGACAGGGTATCCAGGCGCTTTGAAGAGATTTGTACCGGAGTCCTTTAAAAATTCAGGGCGTCATTCCGCCCCTTGACAAAAACGGGATGGTCCCGTTACCCTGCGCTCCTCATACATGGAAGCAGCAAAGGAGAAGAGATATGGTTCGAGCAAAACTGTGGTTCCGCTGTGCGGCAATGCATGACCCCGTCACCCCGACAGTGGTGCGTCCAGCCCTCGTGGGGTGGGAAGCCAGGCACCGGAGAGTGGATCTCACCATCGAACGGGCCTTCAACGGCGAGGAGCTCGTGAAGCGCATGAAAGGCTGGGTCACGACGGACCCCCGAAAAGTGATCGACGTCGTCAATCAGTATGGACGGCTCAAAGTACTCGACGACACGGAGCTCGTGATCGAATTCGAAAAGCCCGAGGCGGCGG
>DAIQOB010000185.1:0-5914 GCA_036788075.1 Syntrophobacteraceae bacterium | reverse complement strand
GGCAGCTTCTTGGATTCCACTTCGATGAGCTCGCCGGTCTTGGGATTTCTCCCCTTATAACCTTCGTAATTTTTCACTTTAAAGCTCCCAAAGCCGCGGATTTCAAGCCGGTCGGATTTGATGAGGGCTTGCTCCATGCTCTGAAAGGTAACGTTGACCGCCGTTTCTGCAGCCTTCAGAGTGATGCCTTCCGCTTTGGCCAACGCTTCTATGAGCTGACTTTTTGTCATGTGAGTGACTCCTTGTAATAAATATCTGATAGCATCGAAAGAATTGATGGACTCTTATTTTTGTATTTTTTCCAGGTTCCGCATGTAGGGGCGGAGGGCGGAGGGAACCAGGACGCTGCCGTCTTCCTGCTGGTAGTTTTCCAGAACGGCCACCAGGGTTCGTCCTACGGCGAGCCCCGATCCATTCAAGGTGTGTACCAGTTCTGTCTTGGACTGTCCTTTCCTTCGAAAACGGATGTTGGCCCGCCTGGACTGAAAATCTTCAAAGTTGCTGCAGGAAGAAATTTCCCGGTAGGTGTTCTGCCCCGGCAGCCACACTTCGATGTCGTACGTCTTGGATGCCGAAAAGCCCAAGTCGCCCGTACAAAGCGTAACTACGCGGTAGTGGAGGTTCAAGGCCTGAAGGATGGCTTCGGCATTCAGGAGAAGACTTTCCAGTGCATCGTAGGAGGTTTCAGGTTTGACAAACTTCACCATTTCCACCTTGTTGAACTGATGCTGTCGGATGAGTCCCCGCGTGTCTTTTCCGTAGGAGCCCGCTTCGGAGCGGAAGCAGGGAGTGAAGGCGGTATAAAGCTTCGGAAGCTCCTCCTCCTCGAGGATTTCACCGGCATGAATGTTGGTGACCGGGACTTCAGCGGTGGGAACCAGGAAGAAGTCTCTGCCCTCCAGCTTGAACAGCTCTTCTTTGAACTTGGGAAGCTGTCCGGTGCCCAGCAGACTGGTGCTGTTGACCATGAAGGGAGGCAGGACCTCCGTGTAGCCGTGGTGCTGCGTGTGCATGTCGAGCATGAAGGTGATGAGCGCTCTTTCCAGAGCTGCGCCCATTCCCCAGTACAGGGCGAAACGCGCTCCCGTCATCCTGGCCGCTCGCTCAAAATCGAGAATGCCCAGGGATTCGCCGATTTCCCAATGCGGCCTGGGCTCAAAATTGAGTGCCGGAGGGTTTCCCCACGTCTTGACGACGGGATTGTCCTTTTCGTCTTTACCGACAGGGACGGAGGCATGAGGCGTATTGGGGATGAGCAGGAGGAAATCTCTGAACTGCTGCTCAATGGTGCTCAGCTCCTGATCCAGCCCTTTGATTTCCTGGGAAACCGCCCGCATTTCTTCGATGCGGGCGGAGGCATCCTGCTTTTCCTTCTTGAGTCGGGATATCTCATCCGAGGCCAGGTTGCGCCGGTGCTTCAGTTCTTCCACCTGCCCCAGGATGCGTCTTCGTTCTTCGTCCAGATCCAGGAGAGGTTTCAAATCCATTGCCATCTGTCGATCCTTGAGCATTTGCCCCACCCGGTCGACGTTTTCACGGACGAACTTAAGATCCAGCATAAAGCCCCCACAGCGGTTTGGCGATCAAGATGCCTGTACTTTTTTGTCTACAATTTTCGACTGCTTGCAGTCCGAGTTTCTTACATTGAAAAGAAAGCTTTGTCAATTCCATTTGTTACATCGATAAGTTATCCGAATAGAGGCTTGTCCGGTGCCTTCCAACGGCTCATTCAACTTTCGTACTGATGACTTCCACGCTGTAGTCGTTCAAAAGGTTGAGGTCGGGCAGGTTGTGAAAGACGAGCATGAAAGGGACTCTTGCCCCGGGCTTGACATGCACGTCGGAAAGGTTCTTGCCCTCCCGGTTCATCATGCGGTCCTGGATTTCCGTCACGGGCAGCTGCCTCAATTCATCCCGTGTCATGACATTCCCGCAGAAGGCCTTTTGCGACTGGGCCACCTGATTGTTCGTCGTGTAGAGCTTTCCTTCGAGGAGTATGAAGCTGACGGGCTTCTTGGACTCGTTGACGGCTTCGCCCTCCACCACGAAGATCTGTCCGGCCTTGGAATTTTCAAGAAAATACGCTTTGGTGGAGTCCAGGATGTTGACCGTTGCCTGTTCCGCTTCACTGGGACCTGTAGAGGCAGACTGTTGGGATGCGGGAGGGGAAGGATTTTGAAAATTGACATACCAAACGGATCCAGCCAGGAATACGATGAGGGGGATTCCCCAAAAGAGAGCGGTTTTCAGCCGGTTGGGCTTCCTGGGCTCGAGGGCGATCTCGGGAATGGGCCGATCCCGTTCTATGAAAAGGTCGTCTTCATCGGTGACAGCTGTCTCGTCGGGAAGGTCCATCTGGACCAGGAGATTTTCTTCCGATGGCTGGGGGGAAGTTTCCGAGGGGCGCTCTAACGTAAAAATGCTCCCGCACTGGGAGCAACGGACTTTGTTCATTGGCCGCTTAAGACGTGCCGGATCGATACGAAACTTGGTCTTGCAGGATTCACAGGTGACAATCATCGATCAATCCTCTCTCTAATTTCATTGACGCATCGAATCCCCAAAAATGCTGCCCATTTCCCCCGGCTATATGACGTGAGGCGCCCTGCACGTGAAGGCGGGGCTATTCGTGAAACCGGACCTCGTAAATCCCCGGAAGGTTTCTGTGCTTTTCGGAAAAATCCAGGCCGAATCCGACAAGAAATCCTTTTTCCATGCGGATACCAGCGTAATCTATGGGTACTTCTACCTGACGTCTTTCAAACTTGTCAATGAGAGCGCATACTTTGACCGATGCCGGCCGGTAGCTTTGCAGGCGGCGCAGGTACCAGTCCAGGGTGAGTCCCGTATCGACGATGTCTTCAACGAGCAGAATATTTCGCCCCTCAATGGGAAGCTCGACGTCTTTGGTGATTTTGATGGTACCACTCGTTTGAGAGCTGTCTCCGTAGCTGGCCAGGCGGACAAAGTCCACTGTTACCGGGATCGACAACCGGCGCACCAAATCCGCCAGGAACATGAAGGCCCCCTTCAGGACTCCAATGGCAATGAGGCTCTTCCCCTCATAATCGCGGTTGATTTCATCGGCCATTTCATCCAGACGCTTCTGCAGATCCTCCGCCTTCACACGCGGAATCAACTCGTACCCCTCCATCGACCACTTCTCCTTCCGCTCTCTTGATCTCCTGCACCCGAAGAAAACCACGTGCAGCATGTTATCGATAAATCCATTAAAAATCAACCGAGATTCATCTTAACTCCTTAAAACTATTCATATTCCAAACTGAAGCTGCTCTGCACGGGCATTCCGGGGAATTTTGATCCTCCTGTCGGGTGGAGATTCCCAAAATCTTGTTTTTTGACGCCGGACCTCCTGAGTTTCCATTGCATTTGAAGAGTCGAATGGTTATAGAGGGCTAAACTTTTTGACAGGAGGGTGAAGGAATGCGTGAGAAAGTGGAACAGGCTCTAGGTAAAGTCAGGCCCATGCTGCAGCGTGATGGTGGAAACGTCGAGCTCGTGGATATTGAAGGCACGGTGGTGAAAGTGCGACTGACGGGTGCCTGCCATGGCTGCCCCATGAGCCAGATGACACTGAAGGCCGGTGTCGAGCGGATCATCAAAGCAGAAGTCCCTGAGGTTACGGAAGTGGTATCCGTTTAACTGCCGCAACGGCGGTTTTTCACTTGTGATATGGCTCGCCCTTGAGAATGGTGAAGGCTCTGTAGAGCTGCTCCGCTACCATGAGACGGGCCATGTCATGGGGGAAAGTCATTCTGGAAAGGGACAGGACGCTGTTGGCTCTCTCCAGGAGGCATGGAGAAACGCCCAGCGGGCCGCCGATGACCATCCACACAGCGGGCGTTCCTGTGTTCTGCAGGTGATCCAGGAATGCTGCAAAGCGTTGGGAGTCCATCTGCCGTCCCTCCGGGTCCCAGACGATGAGGTAGTCCTGGGCTTTCAAAAGCTTCAAGACACGCTCCCCTTCCCGTTCGCACACCATCCCCTCTGAAATCTTGGAAGAGATCTTTTCTGCCTTCACCAGATGGATTTCCATCCGAACGTAATGGCGCAGGCGGTCCAGATACTTCCGAATCCCCGCGTCCATTTCCTGAAAACTTGTTTTGCCGACAAAAACCAGATGAAGCTGCATGATGGAAAAGACAATCCGTCGGGAGGAGTCAGGCGCACGTGGCCAGAATCAGGAATTCGCGGTTGCCTTTGGGACCCAGGATGGGAGAGGGAGTCATCCCCTTCACGCGGAGCCCGACAGCCTCCAGGAAATCGCTGATGGATTGACAGACGTCCCTGTGCACCGCCTCATCCCGGACGACACCGCCTTTTCCCACGTGCTCTCTGCCCGCCTCGAACTGTGGCTTGATGAGAGCGACGCAGTGGGCGCCAGGGTGGAGGAAAGCCAGTACGGCGGGGATGACCAGCTTCAGGGAGATGAACGATGCGTCGATGGTGGCAAGGTCGATGGGCTCCGGTATGCGCTCTCTTTCCAGGTATCGGATGTTCTCCCGCTCCAGCACGACCACGCGGGGATCCTGCCTCAGTTTCCAGTCCAGCTGGCCGTACCCCACATCGATGGCGTAAACACGGGCCGCACCGTGCTGCAGGAGGCAGTCGGTGAATCCCCCCGTCGACGCCCCCACATCCATCGCCACCATCCCCTGAACCTGCAGTTCAAAGGTGCGGAGGGCGTGCTCGAGCTTCAATCCGCCGCGGCTCACATACGGGATGTCCTCCCCCAGGAGCTGCGTATGGCATTCAAGGGAAACTTGTTGCCCCGCTTTGGTGATTTTCTGACCGTCCACCAGCACCTTGGCTGCCAGGATGAGAGCCTGCGCCCGTTCCCGGCTGGGGGTCAGACCGCGGTCCACGAGCAGTTTATCCAATCGCACTGAGGGCTTGGACATGGTGCCTCTTCAAGGCGCTGTAGGCCGCATTTTCAATGCCTTCCGCATCGATGCCGTACAGGTTTCGCAGAATGCTCTGACTTCCGTGGGGCACAAACGTGTCGGGCAGTCCCAACCTTACAAAATCCCTTGGAAAATATTCCGCCTCCTGGAACATTTCCAGCACAGCGCTTCCGAATCCTCCCTGAAGAACGTTTTCCTCAATGGTGATGATGCGTCCGGTTTTCTTCGCCCATGCCAGGATGAGTTCCTGATCGAGGGGTTTGACGAACCGGGCATTGATGACGGCTGCGCGGACACCGTTCTTTTGGAGGCGTTCTGCGGCTTCCAGGGCAGCCTGGACGGTGGAGCCCACCGCCAGGAGCAGAATGTCCTCTCCCTCCCGCAGAACTTCCCCTTTGCCCACGGGAAGCCGCTGAGGTTTCGCATCCATGCTGACTCCCAGGCCGTTCCCGCGCGGATAGCGCACGGCCACCGGTCCTCCGTGCTCCACTGCCGTTTTCAGCATGTGCTGCAATTCGTTCTCATCCTTGGGGGCCATCACCACCATGTTGGGGATATGGCGGAGGAAAGAGAGATCGAACACTCCATGGTGCGTGGGGCCGTCTTCGCCAACGATCCCCCCGCGGTCCATGGCGAAGATGACGTGGAGATTCTGGAGGCAGACATCGTGCACGATCTGGTCGTATGCCCGCTGGAGGAAAGTGGAGTAAACGGCAACGACCGGTTTGAACCCTTCTGTGGCCAATCCTGCGGCAAAGGTCACGGCGTGCTGTTCGGCAATTCCCACATCGAAGAAACGGTCGGGGAAGCGTTTGGCAAAGGCTTCCAGACCCGTGCCCTGTGGCATGGCCGCCGTGATGGCGAGGACCTTGGGATCCGATTCCGCCAGCTGTACGATGGAATCGCCGAAGACCTTCGTATAGGAAGGAGCGCACACCTGGTCGGGAGAGGGACTGCAGCTTTTGCCTGTGGAAATATCGAAAGACCCG
>DAIQOB010000184.1:0-5929 GCA_036788075.1 Syntrophobacteraceae bacterium | reverse complement strand
CGACGGGAAGTTTCTCCTCCTCCCCTGCCGCCATTGACACCCCGCCAGCACTGGCGCCAGGAAGCCGAAGCCCTGGGATTTGCTCTCTCCGCACATCCCCTCAAGCTCTGGGAGCCATTCCTGCCTCCTCTCCCCTCTTCCATCATTCCGGCTTCCAGCCTCTTCCAGTGCGTGGGCCGAAAGGTCTGGGTGCTGGGGTGGCCCGTCACCCGCAAGGAAGTCCTGACCAGGGAAGGGGAATCCATGGAATTCATCTCCTTTGAAGATACGACCGCCATCTACGAGACCGTTTTCTTTCCCAGGGCGTTCCAACGCTTCTGCCAGGACGTGGATATGAACCGTGCTTATCTTCTCTACGGCCGGGTGGAAAGCGAATTCGGAGCCGAAAGCCTCAATGTGCTGCAGATGAAGAAGATTTCAAATGAAAACGGCCGAAGCGGGGTTGATGAGGACATTCAGAACCTTGCAGTGCCCACGCCTGCCGGTTTTGTCAAAATCAGGGGACGCTGAAAAACGCTGCCGTACCCGGAATGACGCTCATAACGGGAATGAACGTAGCAAAAAAGGATCCTCGCATTGAGAATTCCCACGGAAAAAACGAGCCGAGCGCAGACTGAATACAAATTTTCCTGTTGGGCCTGGGCATGCGCCTTCGTGCTGATCCTGCTCACGGGTTCAGGAGCGGAAGCGAAGGCCCAAGCGAATAGCAGGCAGCTGCAGCATCTTCTCGAGGTGGAGCTGCAGCCTCAAAATCAGAGGATCCGCGTTCAAGACACGGTGACCTTCCTTACCCATGCAGGGGAAGAAAGCATCGCGTTCTTCCTGGCACCCCATGCTGAAAATGTGTCGGTTCAATCCAACGGAGCAGCCATCCGCCATGTATTTCAGAAGGGGGAATTGCGCATATCTTTCACCCCTCTTCCCGAAGAACAGATCCATTCCCTCAAAATTTCCTTTGAAGCTGCCTTCGCCGACCCGATTCCCAATGCTCCCGCCAATTTCGACAACCCGGGGTTTGGCGTCACGGGGACGGTCACGACCCGAGGAACCTTCCTGCTGGCCGGCTGTGGATGGTACCCACAAATCCCGGGGGAAAATGCCCTTTTCCATGTCAAGGTCATCGCACCCAAAGGTATTCGTGCCGTTACGGCCGGAAATCTCGTGGGCCACGACGATGCGGAAGGCAATACCCTGTCCCGATGGGAGGTCGTCCAGCCCATCGAGGGGCTGGCCCTGTCAGCGGGGCCTTACGTCATCCGTTCACGATCGGTTGGGAAAACAACGATTTCAACCTATTTTTTCCCGGAATCGGACGCTCTTTCGGATACCTATTTGAACGCGGCCTCTCGGCATATAGAGTTTTACGAGAAATTGCACGGCCCCTACCCTTTTCCCAAGTTTGCCGTCGTGGAAAATTTCTTCCCCACGGGATACGGTTTTCCCTCGTACACTCTGCTGGGAAGCACGGTTCTGCGCCTCCCCTTCATCCCGGAAACGAGCCTCAAGCATGAAGTCGCTCATTCCTGGTGGGGAAACGGCGTTTTCGTCGACTATGATTACGGAAACTGGTGCGAAGGACTGACAACATATGTGTCGGATTACCTCTCCAAAGAAATGTCTTCCCCTGCCGAAGGAAAAGAATATCGGAAGCAAATCCTCCAGGACTATGCCACACTGGTGAATTCGGGAGAGGACCTGCCCCTCAACCAGTTCATGAGCCGTGAAAGTCCGGCGTCGCGGGCCGTGGGATATGGCAAGGCAGCCTTTGTGTTCCACATGGTACGGCAGAAGATCGGCGATGGACCCTTTTGGAACAGCCTGCGCCGCATTTTTAAGGAGCGGCTTTTTCAGAAGGCATCCTGGTGGGATTTCCGGGATGTTTTCATCCAGGAGGGAAACTGGGATGCCAGGGAAGCCCGGCAGTTTTTCGATCAGTGGCTGGCCAGAAAGGGGGCACCGGTTCTCCAGTTGGAGAACATCCAGATGGAAAGCGGCAATACCCAGTGGAACGTCCGAGGATTCCTGGCGCAAAAACCACCCCTCTACCGTCTGCACGTCCCTGTGCAGCTCCACACCGAAGGGATGAACCAGGAGAAGATATTGTCGTTGGAAGCCCCCGCTTCACCGTTCCTGTTCCAGGCCGCGCAGGAGCCACGGAGCGTGACGGTCGATCCCGATCTCCAGGTGTTTCGTCTCCTATACCCCGAAGAGATCCCCGCCACGGTCAACAGCCTCAAAGGATCAAAGCGTCTCGTAGCCGTGATGAGCGATGACACACCGGATATTTTGAAAGGGACATTTCAAGATCTGCTGGCCGGTCTGAACCAGGCCGAAGCACCGCTGCTCCTTGAAAAAGATGTGGATTTGCCAAAAGCCGATGCGCAGGATCTGTTGTTCCTGGGATATCCCCGGTCTGAAACGCTGCGGGCCCTGCTGGCTCACCATCCTGCCGGTTTGGTGCTTGAACCGTCCTCTTTTTCCCTCCAGGACTCTCTCTCCAACAGGGAGGCGGATTCACTTTTTCTGGTCTACAAGGATGCCGAAAGAGGAGGAAGACTCACGGCCCTCTTTTATTCCCCTTCAAGAACCGAAACAGATTCCATGAAGAAGGCGGCTTTCAAGATCACGCATTATGGAAAATACAGCTACCTCAGCTTCTCCAAGGGGATGAGCCAACAGAAGGGAACATGGTCGGCATCCCGTTCACCCCTCGTCTTTGAGCTCAAGGAGTCGCAATGAGTCCCACGCGTTACGGAAAAATGCTGCTTCTCATGACCCTTCTGGCGATCTTGTCGGGAACAAGCTGCGCCGCTGAGCCTTTCAGACTTTGGGAGGTTCAAAGAGGGAGGGAAGTGTCTCTCGTTTCAGCACTCAAAAGCCTTGGCGAGGCCTCCATGATTTTTGTAGGGGAGCTCCACGACCGACCGTCCCACCATGACGGGCAGCTTCAGATCATCCAGGCGCTCTATGATGCCGGAAAGCCCGTCGCGGTGGGCCTGGAAATGTTTACCGCCCGGGACCAGGCCATTCTGGACCGCTGGATCCAGGGAACCATGAAAGAAGGCGAATTCGTAAAACATTTTCAAGCCAACTGGGGCGAGAGCTGGCGCCTCTACAGGGAAATCTTCCTGTACTGCCGTGAGCGGAAAATCCCGCTGGTGGGTTTGAATGTACCGAGGGAAATCACTGCCCAGGTGGCGAAAAAAGGCTTCGCTTCTCTCACACGCGAACAGGTCGGGTTGCTCCCCCCCATCACATGCAATGTGAATTCGGCTTACATGGAGCTCATGCGGCAGGTCCACGGCCATGCCATGAACGAAACGGACTTCACTCAGTTCTGTGAAGCCCAGCTGGTGTGGGATACCTCCATGGCAGTCCATGCATTGCGGTACCTGGAGGTGCACAAGGATCAGACGCTTGTCGTCCTGACGGGAGCGGTCCATGCCTGGAAGCAGGGTGTCCCCCGGCAGGTGAGAAATCTCAGCCCCCATCGGAAATTCGTAGTCATTCTGCCTGAAGTTCCGGGAACCTATGACAAAGAAACTGTCTCGCTGGAGGATTGTGACTTTCTGCTCCTGGGAGTATAGAACACCTCATGGATAGTGCACCGCGAGCCAGATCGTTTCCTGGTCGGGGTCCGTCCATTCGACCCTGTGCTTTACATGGGCGGGGATGGTGATCCAATCTCCAGCTTGCATGGAGAGCACAGTGTCATCTTCTTCAAAACGCAACCGGGCGCTTCCCTGCACCACCATGACCCATTCGCTGGTATCCTGATCGTACCAGGTTCCCTCGGGTGTCACATGCCCTTTGGAGATAATGCGCTCGATCCTTGCTCCCCCGGTGCAAACAAGCTCTTCCAACAATTCCTGGGGCAGGGATGCCGGGATCTTTGAAAATATGTTGTCTCGATGCATGGGCGAATCCGTTGACCGGCACGACGGCACAGTCCAGGCGCAGGTCGAGGTGTGAGCGGACTCCTTTTGGGCTCCTGTCCGGGTAAAGGGGCAAGAACATACCCCTAACCCGAACGTCTGGCAAGAAGCCTCAGCAAGGGCCTATTTCAGAACGAGGTCAATCGAAGCGGCCGATTTACTTTTCCTTCAGGGTGAATTTCCAGGAACAGTACCATTCGTCGGGATGTGCATCAGGGGGGCATGCAACGCATTCCGTCTCAATGCGGGGATCGATGAAGGTGGCGAAGAAGGGATATTCCACCATCCCCCCCGATTTGCAGGGGTAATCCTGGAGGCCCTTTCTCTTGCGCGCCACCTGGACGCGGCACTCCTCCATGCGGAAAATGAAGCTCGTTTCATCCACATCTTCGATGCGTTGTTTGTTGATGCGGGCGTACATGCGGAAAGCGAGGGCGGTTTTCAGTCCTTCGAGTCCTCCCAGCTCAGGGATACGGAGGAGCTCTTTGATCCTGAGGGCTTCGTAGGGTGAAAATCTGGACCAGCAGGTGTCGTTGCAGCGTTTGGCGGTGTCCATCCCGAAGCGCTTTTCCACGGCCTGAAACCATACGCCGTCATTGGCCAGCCAGTTGACGCAGATGCCGTCCAGGAGTTTAAGAAGGTCCTCTTTTCCCATTTGGTTGAGTGCCTTGGGGACTCCATTTTCCACTTCGATACCGAGCAGCTTGCCCAGTCGGGTAATCATAATGTTCCAGGATTGATCCCCGGCGGCTGTTTCGATGTCCACCGCCCGCTTCATTCCCAGTTGATATTCCACTTCCCTGAACCAACACCCATAATGCACCATGGTGCGGCGGAATCCCTCCATGACCCACTGAACCAACTCAGCTTGAGACAGATCATCAAAACCTTTCTGCAGGAACTGATCGGACATGTCTTCTCCTCGTGTTTGAATCGGGATGTTTAAGTTGAGAACGAACGCGCGAATCTCTCAATACCCGCGGATGAATGTGGAGACCTTGAAGCGAATAAGCAAGTCTCACCCCTGAAACGGCCCAACCATAATAGAGAGTCTTGGGAAAAATCAAGGAAAATGGCGGTTCGTCGGAGGAAGGCCGGCACGTGATATACCTCCCGCATCGAGCTCACGTGGCTGGTTTCGGCATATGCCCAAGGGGGCAAAGGGCGAGAGTAAGAGAAGTCCGGCAGATGGAGAGGCCCCGCCGGTATGGATGTTAATCCTTCCATACCGGAGAGGCTCTTCGGGACATGCAATGGATGGAGTGTTACGTCAGACTGCCTTGCGGATTAGATGTCATAGTATAGTTTGAATTCGTGGGGATGGGGACGCATCCGCATCGGGTCCACTTCATTTTCACGCTTGTATTCTATCCATTTCTTGATGACATCCTCGGTGAACACATCGCCCTTCAGCAGATACTCGTGATCCTTTTCGAGCGCTTCCAAAGCGGCGTCCAGTGAACCGGGCGTCGAAGGCACATTGGCGAGCTCTTCCGGTGTCATGGAATAGATGTCCCGATCCAAAGGCTGGCCCGGGTCGATCCTGTTCTGGATCCCGTCCAGGGCGGCCATCAACAGGGCGCTGAAAGCCAGGTACCCGTTGCAGGAAGGATCGGGGAACCGGACCTCAATGCGCTTCAGCTTGGGAGAGGCTGAATACATGGGGATACGCAAAGAGGCGCTGCGATTGCGGCTGGAGTAGGCCAGGTTCACGGGAGCCTCATAGCCGGGAACAAGACGCTTGTAACTGTTGGTGGTCGGGTTGGTGATGGCGCAGATGGAAGCCGCATGTTTAAGGATACCCCCTGCAGCATAGAGAGCCATATCGCTCAAGCCCGCATATTTGTCCCCGGCGAACAGCGGCGTGCCTCCCTTCCAGATGCTGATGTGGGTGTGCATGCCGGAGCCGTTGTCGCCAAAGAGGGGCTTCGGCATGAAAGTCACCGTCTTGTTGTTGCGACGCGCGACATTCTTCACCACATATTTGTACCACT
>DAIQOB010000183.1:0-5988 GCA_036788075.1 Syntrophobacteraceae bacterium | reverse complement strand
CACCGGGGTGACGTTGCCGTGCATTGCTCCCCGTCATGGGGCGCTCTGCTCCGACGGCACAGGAATGGCCTCCAGCTCGCGCTGCATGGTCGCCATACGTCCAGCCTTCACACGGACGGCCATCATCGCCCCATCCTTTTCCAGCCAGACGCGAACCGGTTCGGCATTCGCTTCATCGGGCTTTTCCCAGATCAGGGTTGTGCGTTTCCTGTCCTTGTCCCAGAAGGCCGCCTTGCCGTAAGGGCTCCCGGGCAGGGGAGGCATGGGGGAAACCTTTTCCAGGTATTCCGCATCGTTGAGCTCCCAGAGCACGGCCTGGACCCGCCAGGGCTCCTTCAGATTTTTCCCTTCTACGCCGTCACTCTTAAATTTCCACTGATCCTTTTCAGCGGCAGTCACATGTCCGCGACGCTCCCCGACGCTCCATTCCACCTGCCGCACTTCATCCCGCCGCATTCCCAGCAGGGAACGATCTTCCAACGCGACAAAATTTACGGGAAGATCCTGGAGAATGGACGAAGGCAGCTCCACAATTCCACGCATCTGTGAACCGGCCGCCGCAACACGATCGGAATTTTTCCCCTGAAGGTCGCTCAGGAGGAGCTCTACAACCTGGTCGTTTTCCAACTGGAGGCGGACCTTCACCCGGGGAGGATCGAGGCCGTGGGAGGCAAGCCCGACGTTTTCGTTTTCCAGAAATGTATCCGCCCGCAGCCACTGGATCTGTTCCAGAACATTTCGGACCTTACCCGCCTTGACCCTGACCTCCTCGTGCCCTTTGATCTTCCAGTCCCGGCTCGCCGCTTCCCGCTCCACCGTCACGGTTTCCCCGGTCCTCCAGGCGACCTCGAGCTTTCGCACTTCCTCGGGCTTGAAGGCAAACAGACTCTTTTTCCTCAGATCGTCCAACCCCTTGTTCAGGCTGTCCCCGCTTCCTTCGCTCACCAGAAAGACCTGGGAGCGCCCTTCGACCCTGGCGTAGTAAGCATCCTGGAGAGGGTTCCGGTCCCCCAGCAAAAGGTCGGTCCAGGTGTCGCCCGTTTTGAAGCGCACTCTGACGGAGGGCTCCAGCAGCCCGTAGGGCGCAAGATCTTCGGCAGTCTCGGCAATCGTCCTTTCCTTCGTCAAACCGATCAGGGTTTCAAGCACTCCTTCCAACGCAAGATCGTCCACATCCGCCGGGAGCGGCTCCACGATCTTCCAGTGGGTTTCTTTGCTCAACTTTACGGGCGGCCGCTTCCTGGCGTAAATCTCCAGGACCTGGATGGCGTCGCTTTTCAGCTGAAAAACCTTTTCGGCCTGTTTGACCGCAGACTCCTCTTCCCGCTTCTTCACGACTTCGAAATAGTAGAAGTAGGCACCCGCCAGCAGCAGCACAACCAGGTAGACGATGGAATGACGCCACTTCATCGCTGGGACCTCCGCACGCGATAGACCAGGAGGCCGCACAGAATCACCACCACCGGTACCATCCCCAGCACCCACATGAGAGAGAGGGACTGGCTCCGGGTCAACAACAGGGGGCGGCCTTCCTTCTCCCGGCGTTCGATGGTGATGAGGGTCTCATCCCCGGCCAGAAAGTTGACCATGTTCAGGAAAAAATCGGCATTGCCCGAGAGGCCGAAATAGGCATTGGAGGCAAAATCAGAATCGCCGCCCACCAGGAGAATTCCCTGCCGAAGGTCCGCGGCAGGGTCTTTCTTTTCGATTCCTGCACCCTTGGAAGCACCTTTCCCCTCAGAAGATTTTGCCGCGGCGTCTCTGGCGGGCTTGGAGTTGTTGACCTCCACAAGCACCACCAGGGGAACCGGTCCGGCCAGGTCCTCCTTGAGGTCAAGCCCGGCCTTTTGTTCTTTCTCCAGCAACTTCAAGTTGGTTTCCGCCCACGATTTTTCACTGGTGGAAGCGAGAACGTGGGCCTGGATGCCCGGGGGCAGAGGGTTCATGATCTCGACCGATCGCGCTTCGGGATAGAACGTGACGAGCTGGAAATTCTCCGTGATCTTGTGCACGCCATACTGGGCGGCCAGCGGCATGAGGTAGTTGCCCCCGAAGATCCCGACGGATTCATCGATGATGATGTCGTCCCTGAGCTCGATGCCCCGGGCCTTCAAGAAATCCCTCAGACCCCCATCCTGGAAGGGGTCCAGCAGGACGATGAGCCTTCCCCCGCTGTCCAGGTATTTGCCGAGCCGCTCCATTTCCTCCGGAAAAAGCGGCTTTTCGGGCCCCGCCACGATGACCATGGCCGCATCGGCAGGGACCTCGCCTTTTTGCATGAGGTTCAATTCCTCCAGCAGGTAGTTCTCTTTCTCCAAGGCCGAACGTACGCTGGAGTATCCTCGCTTTTCCGTCGAAGCCGAGGAACGCTCTCCATGACCCGTGAGAAAATAGACCTTCTTCTGGTCCTTGCTGATCAGTTTGAGGAGCCCGTTGGTGATGTTCTGCTCATCAGCGAGGGAAACGGGCTGCTTCTTTCCATAGCCCTCCAGGACCAGCGTGCCGTAGTTGCGGATTTCATAGCGGCGGGCCACATCAGGCTGTCGATCAGGATCGATGAAGGTGTAACTGAGCTTGGGGCTGTAGTAGCGGTAGGTGTCCAGGAGATCCTTCGCTTTCTGCTCTTCAGCAGAGGACGTGGGGAAAAACCCTTTGATCTCCACGGGCTGCTCCAGAGATTTCAGGAGATTCCGCGTCTGCTCGGCCAGGGTGTATGTTCCCGATTCCGTGAAGTCCAGCCGCCACGGATGCTGCTGAGCGATCAAGGCGATGAAAATCAGAATTCCCACAAAAAACAGTGTCGAAACCACCGAACTGGAGCCATAGCTCCACATTCGACTTCGTTTGTTTTTATCCAGCATGGCTGAGCTCACCTCCGTCATCCTAGCCTCTCCAGCGATAGGACTCCATCTGTCTCAGAGTGAGAAACAAGAACAGGAGCACAAACAGCAGGTAATAGACAAGGTCCCGTGAATCGAGAACCCCCTTGGTAAAGCTGTCAAAATGGTTGGTTACGGACAGGTAGTCCACGAAGCCGGCCAGTCCCGGATCGATGAACGACTTGATCCATCCGATGATCCAGAACATGAGCAACGCCCCGAAGGAAAGCACCGCCGCAATGATCTGATTCTGGGTGAGGGAAGAGGTGAAGGTTCCCAGCGAGAGGAACAATCCCCCCAGCAGGAACATCCCCAGGTAGCAGCTGAAGACGGCTTTCCAGTTGAGCGAGGAAAAGGTCCCGAGCAGCACGATCCCCGGGAGGGTGCCGGCCAGAATGGCCACAAACGCCGTCATAACGGCGGCGAACTTGGCAAGGACCATGGCCCGGTCGGTAATAGGATAAGTGAAGAGCAGATCCAGCGTACCGATCTTGCGCTCTTCGGCATAGAGGCGCATGGTCAGCAGGGGAGAAATGAGCAGCAGCACAACGCTCACATTGAGGAAAAACGGCCTCAGGACCATCTCCGAAAGGTTCAGCTGTCTGGCCATGAGAGGATCCTGGCTCGCCTGAAAGCTCACCAGGTTGTAATACCCGATATTGCTGTAGAAAAAGTAACCTGAGATGAGCAGAAACGTAAAGGCAACGACATAAAAGATGGGAGAGGCGAAAAGGCTGTATAGCTCTTTGCGATAGACAGCGCCAAATCCATTCATGATGGGGCACCCTCCTGGGACGTTTCTTCCGTCACCAATTGCATGAAAATGTCTTCGAGACTCATATCCATCAGTTTGAGCTCCAGGAGATCCGCCCCCTGGTCCACCACGACACGGGCGATCTCCGGGCGCAAATCCCGGGAGCGGTCCGATTCCACCAGGAGCCGACCGGGCCGGGCCGCATCGCCGGTCACCCTCTCGACACCGTCCAGGCCCTCCAGGTGAGGAATGACGGCAGACGGGTCTCCCTTCACCGTCAGGGAGACATGGGCGGACTTCTGCAGTTGGCTGGTGAGGTTGGAGGGGGTGTCCGTCGCCACGATCTGCCCCTTGTTGATGATGAGCACGCGCTGGCAGATCTGTGCCACCTCCGGCAGGATGTGACTGCTCAAAAGAATCGTGTGCTCATCCCTCAACGCCCCGATGAGACGGCGAATTTCGATGATCTGTGTGGGGTCGAGCCCGATGCTCGGCTCATCGAGGATCAGGACCGAGGGGTTGTTCAACAGGGCCTGGGCCAGCCCTACCCTCTGCCGGTACCCCTTGGAGAGATGCCCGATGATACGATGGGCGTTTTTTTCCAGCCGGCAAATTCCCATGACACGCCGAATTTCTCCCTCGATCTTCCTGGCCTCAACGCCCTTGGCACTGGCCGCAAAACGCAGAAACCGCTTCACAGGCAGGTCCAGGTAGAGGGGAACATTCTCGGGAAGATATCCCACTTTCTGGCGCACAGCGAGCGACTGCTCCAGGCAATCCAGGCCGTCTATCCGCGCCACCCCGGCAGTGGGAGGCATGCAACAGGTCAAAATACGCATGGTGGTCGATTTCCCCGCCCCATTGGGCCCCAGAAATCCCACCACTTCGCCTACCTTCACTTGAAAGCTCACATCCCGTATGGCCGGCAGAGAGCCATAGAACTTGCTCAGTCCTTCCGCTTCAATCATACCGCTCGTCCTCGGAATTTATAAGAGTTGGATTTTATTACAGGTAATATTATTCAGGCACTATCAAGGCATGTAGATCGTTGGCGGTCGGTTCTCGCGAACGGTCTTGGTCCCCAGTGAAGAGGCGCACCGCATACAGAGGTATTCGTGCAGCTCTCCATCGGGCAGGACCAGTAAGAGTCGACTCCGTACGGGCATGGCCCGCTTGCAGCGGGGGCAGTAGAGCTCCGATGCGTTGAAATCCTTGTACTGCCCGGATGGTCCCGTGCGCACCACGATTCAACCTCCTGCAGATGGGTTGGATAACCTCAATTTGAAAACGATTTCAGGAACGCGCCTCGCGGGAGGTTTCAGCTGCGCCGTTCTTTTTGCGACCCTTACGCCCATGAAACAACCAGCTTTTCACCTTGCTTCCGGACTTATTCTTTTCAAGGGCGGTGAATTCTTTCAACAGCTCCTCCTGCCTCGGCGTAATACGCGTGGGAATTCTCACCTCCACCTCGATGAAAAGATCCCCGTTCCCGTATCCCCGCAGGCGGTGCACCCCTTCACCCGGGAAGCGCAGAACTGTCCCCGGCTGGGTTCCGGGCTCGATCTTCACGCTCTTTTCCCCTCCCCCCAGCACCGGCACCGTGATCTCATCCCCCACAATGGCCTGCACAAAGGAGACGGGGACCTTCGCAAAGAGATTGTCTCCGTCTCTTTCATAGAATTCATGGGGCTCCACTTCAAGGCGGACATAGAGATCCCCCGTCTGGCCACCCCGGTATCCGCTTTCGCCTTCGCCACGGAGGCGCAGGCGTGTCCCCGAATCCACCCCGGCGGGAACCTTGACGTGCACGGTTTTCTCGCGCTTCAGACGTCCCTGCCCCTGGCAGGCCTGACAGGGGGATACCAGAACCCGCCCGGTTCCCTGGCATCGGGCACAGGCCGTGCTGATGCGGAAAAACCCCTGACTCTGCACCACCTGTCCGCTCCCGTTGCACGCGGGACAGAGAGTCTCCTTCGTGCCCGGTTCAGCACCGCTGCCTTCACAGGTCCCGCAGGCGGTCATGATATGGATGCGTATATCCTTCTCCGTACCAAAAACGGCTTCTTCGAAAGAAAGCTTCAAATCGTAAAGGAGATCGTCGCCCGGTCGAGCGGATGTACGGGGCCGCGACTGCCCTCCGAAATTGAAGGAAAAGAAATCCTGGAAAACATCTCCGAAGCGGGAGAAGATGTCGTCAAAGCCACCACTGAAGCCATTGAATCCAGACCCTTTGAGCCCTTCATGACCGTAGGTGTCATAGATCTGCCTTTTTTGAGCGTCCCGCAGGACCTCATAGGCTTCCGCGCATTCCTTGAACTGCTCTTCAGCCTCTTTGTCACCGGGATTCCGGTCGGG
>DAIQOB010000182.1:0-5991 GCA_036788075.1 Syntrophobacteraceae bacterium | reverse complement strand
GTCCATGCTTCCCTCTTCCTGCAGCATGCTGCCGTAGAGCGTGGGAACTCCGAAGTACAGAGTCGGTTTGAACTTGCGGATGGTTTCGTACACACTAGCAGGCATCGGACGATCCGGCAGGTAAACAGCCGTGGCGCCGACGCTGAAGGGGAAATAGAGCCCGTTGCCCAATCCATAGGCAAAGAAAAGCTTGGCTGCCGAAAAGCAGACATCGTCTTCACGAATCCCCAGCACCTGCTTCCCGTAGGTTTCGCACGCATAAATCATATCGTGCTGTAAATGAATCGTCCCTTTCGGCTTGCCCGTCGAGCCGGAGCTGTAGAGCCAGAAACAGGAGTCGTCGGGTGTCGTCGGCGCCGCTTCCAGCTCCTTGGATTTGCCCGCTATGAAGTCCGCGAATGCCGTCGTGCCGGCAGGGGCCGCCCCATTTACCACCACGATGTGCTCGAGAAACTGGGTCTCAGCCTTTATTTCCTCGATATTGGCGTAGAGGGCCGCATCGACCACCAAAACTCTCGCCCTGCTGTCGTTGAGAAAATAAAGATAGTCTTTGGGGCGCATGAGGGTGTTGAGGCAGATGGGGACGGCGCCGATCTTGATGGCTCCGAAAAATGCCTGGGGATAGATCTCGGTATCGAGGAGGAGCAGTGCCACACGCTCTTCCATTCTGACATTCAGGCTCTTGAGGGCATTGCCCACCTGATTCATCCCCGCCTGGATGTCGGCATAGGTAAAAGAACGATCCTGGCATTTCACGGCAATCTTGCCACCACGGCCTTCTCGAATGTGTCGATCCACAAAATAGTCTGATGCATTGAAAAGTTCCGGTAATTGCAGGTCAAATTGCATTGTTTCGCTCCTTCAAATCTTCTGTCTTCTGGTCCTGGTTGATGTGTCGATCTTCATAGAAACAACAGGGTACATTCCCCAAGGTTCCAAAGCTCCGGCTCCACTGTTTCGGAAACACGGTTCTCTATACAGGCAAGCATTGTGCCATGAGAAAGAGGGAAGCAGGTCGGGAATAGTCCTGCTAAGATGCTGATTTCATGTGATGTTTTTTAGGAGGAAATTTGAATGCGGAAACAGGGGGAACGCAGCATGCAAGATTTTTTTCCTACCGGAAATTTTCTTTCTACCACATCATGACGATGGGCTCATGGGAGGCTCACGCTGCTGGGAGTGATCCCGTATTCCTTGATTTTGCTCCGGAGGGTCGGCAGGGTGATGCCCAGCAGCTGGGCAGCACGGCTCTTGTTCCAGCGGACCAGAGAGAGCACCTTGTTGATTTGTTCCCGCTCGGCGTGGGAGAGGGACAGGGACGACGACTCCTCTCCGCTCATGGACTGCGATCCGAAGAGCAGTGTTTCCACTTCATCCAGCAGGACGACCTTTCCCCTCGACCGGATCACGGCCGCTGTGACAAGATTTTCCAGCTCTCGCACATTACCCGTCCAGGGGTGCTGCTGCAGCCGTTCCATCACCCCATCCTGGAACCGGAAAACCGCGGTCCCCAACTCGCGATTGGCCTTCTTGAGGAAATGCTCGGCCAGAGGGGGGATGTCGGAAGCGCGCTCCCTGAGGGGAGGTATCTGAATGGTGATGACTTTGAGCCTGTAATAGAGGTCCTTGCGGAATTCGCCGCGGCGCACCATATCCGCCAGATCCCGGTTGGTGGCCGCAATGATCCGACAGCGGGAGTGCAGCACCCTTCTCCCGCCCACTGCCGTGTATTCGCGGCGTTCCAGAAACCCGAGAAACTTGCTTTGCATGTTCAGGGGAAGCTCACCGATTTCATCCAGGAAGAGGGTCCCCTCCCCCGCCATTTCGATCCTGCCCGGCTTGGACGCCACGGCACCGGTAAAGGCCCCCTTTTCGTGCCCGAAAAGCTCGCTTTCGATCAAGGTTTCGACGATGGACGAGCAGTCCAGGGTGACCATCGGCTCGGCGCTGAAAGGGCTGTTCCGATGAATAACGCGGGCTATCAACTCCTTGCCGGTGCCCGTCTCCCCCTGGATCAGGGCCGTCGTACGGCTTCGGCACAGGATGCCTATCGTCTTGAAGATTTCCCGCATCCAGGTGCACTTGCCGATGATCTCATCGCTGTGGCAGGGCTCTTCGGGGACATCCTGGATTACGGCCTCACGGTCTTCCTTCAACACATTCAATGCACGGTCCACCGCACTTTCGATTTCATCGGCATCGAGGGGCTTGTGGATATAATCGTAGGCCCCGGTCTTCATCGCCTGGATGGTGGTTTCCATGTCGTGAAACGCCGTGATCATGATGATTTTTGGGGGAGTCGGGGTGGTGTTGAGGATCTCCAGGACTTCCATCCCGCTCCTGTCCGGCAGCCGGATGTCGAGGATCACGACATCCGGTTTCAGCCGGCTGCAGCTGCTGAGGGCTTCTGAGGCACTTCCGGCAGCGTGAACGGTATGACCCTTTTCCGAGAGAAACATCTCCAGGGATTCACAGATGGAATGTTCGTCATCAACAACCAGAATCTTGGCCATCCACATCTCCAATGGGCAGGCGCACCCGGAAGACCGTCCCGGCCTTGGGGTCGGTTTCGACAGTCACTGTCCCCCCATGGGCCTGCACAACACGTTTGACGTTCGTGAGCCCCAGCCCGGTTCCCTCCAGCTTGGTGGTAAAAAAAGGCTTGAATATATCGGGGAGCACCTCGTCGGGAATGGCGGCCGGGTTGGCCACGGCAAATTCCACCCGGCGGGGAGATTCCCCGGTGTCCGACCTGCTGATGACATGAATGTGGTCCCTCGGTCCCGAGGCCTCCACCGCATTGATGAGCAGGTTCAGGATCGCACGCCGCAATTTGTTGGGGTCCGCAGAAATTTGGGGCATGGCGGGATCTAGCTGCAGGTGGATGGAGAGGTGACGCTCGTCGAACCGGCTCTCAAGGAGCTCGACACACGAGGGAAGGAAACGGTTCAAGTCACAGGGAGCCCGATGGAGACGCAAAGGCTTGGCAAAATCGAGCAGCTGCTCCAGGATGCCTTCCAGGCGCTGCATCTCTCTCAGAGAGATGTCGAGGCGACGACGATCGTTTCCCTGGAGGTTGAGGTTCCTTTGCAGGATCTGCAGGTTCATCTTCATGGCGGACAGGGGATTGCGGATTTCGTGTGAAAGGGATGTGGTGATGCGGCCGATGTACGCCATCCGCTCGGCCTCTCTGACCTTCGCCGCCATGGTCACACGCTCGGTGATGTCCCGGCAGATGCAAATGGTGGATTGGGTTGCACCATAACACGTTGATTTCACACTGAGCTCAGTAGGCTTGGACTTGCCGCTGTGCGTAAGGCGCATGTATTCCACAGGGGCAAGTCCATTTCCAGCCGGCATCCCCCCGGAGCACAACCGCCCCAGGCGCCTCCGGTCACTCGGGTACACGAAGGCATCGAAGCGATTCCCCAGGACCTCCTCGACCGCACATTCGTGCATGTCGCAGAAGGCAGGATTGGCAAAAACGATCACTTCATTCTGCAAGATCACGTAGCCGTCATTGATCTCTTCAATGAGGTTCTTGAACTTGAGCTGAGACTCCAGGAGCTCAGCAGTCCTGGCCTCCACATCCGCTTCCAGGCGGCGCGTGTAATTCACCAGCTCCTGCTGGTGAAGCTCTTCAAAAAAGTCGATGAAGCAGTGATAAGTATAGGTGAGGCATTCGTTGATCTGAATGAGGCATCGATAAAGCTCATCCCGGCTTGTTTCTTCGTAGAGTTTAGGGAGCGTGACGGTACGAAACAGCTCGAAGGCCATCACCACCAGGTTGATGGAGAACCCGCCGGCCAGTCGAAGTTGGGAGATCTTATTGATGAAGCGGTTGATGAGGGTGTAGTCGCCCTGGATGATGGCCTGGCAGTTGGCGTCCATCGCCTGCCCCACCGTCCAGTAGAGCTCCTCGATGGGCCGCTCGGCATACAGGGGATGCACTTCCGTGTGCAGGCGATGGGCCCATTCCTCGATGATGCTCTTGCTGTGACTGTCAAAGAACTCCGACCAATCGAACGGCATGAATGAACGCCCCGTTGCTGATAAATCTACCGTTTCCCTCCAGACCGGTGGAGTCCAAAACTGCCCTCTCTTCGCAGCAATTTACCGATGCCCGCACCTGGCCACAACAGATATGTAATATTATCATTACATTGCCGAAAAATTTGTCAAGCTGAAAATCCCCGGCACATGGTCCGGGAAGACAGATCGAAAAACGGGGGGCCGTCCCTCCCTGCCGGACGGGAAAATGGCTCAGCCCCACCGCGGCTGCCGTAGCCGGCGGTGGGGCATGCAACCAAGTCATGGAGCACCCGGTCAAGGGAGGCCCGGATTCATGGAGCCGGCATCATGACGCTGTCTCAGCAGGAGCTTTCCTGATATTGCACAGGATTCCCTTCCAGTGAGGATAGCCCATGATGGGCTCTCTGAGGGTACAGTCCGTCAGGTTGTTGCAATTGGCGTCTCCGCTCCACCCATGGGGCACCAGCACGACCCCTTCCATCACCCGTTCGTCCACGTAGGCCTTCATCTTGACCCACCCGATGTCATTTTCGACGATGACGTCATCCATGTGTGCCACACCAAATTTCTGGGCGGTCTTAGGTCCGATCTCAGCCTTGGGATGAGGCGATTTGCGCTTGATGGTTTCCACGTTGTGCAGCATGGAGCCATTATAGTAGAGATCCCGGGGTCCCGTGGAAAGGACAAGGGGAAACCTCCCGCCAAGCTCCACCCAGCGCGATCCCTGAGGACTTTTTTCCGGTTCCAGGTAGGTGGGGAGAGGATCGAATCCCACCTTCTCAAAGGCTTCGCTGTACAACTCGATCTTTCCCGAAGGCGTGGCGAAGGACTTTTCGGTGCAGCCGTACTGCTTCTCCTGGTAAACGCGGCCATCGGGCCGGTCTTTCAGTTGCTGCAGCGTGATGCCGCTGGGTCCCAGTTCGTGAGCAACCAGCTCTTCACCGGTTTTCCAGGGGAATTTTTCTCCGAAGCCGCAACGTTGAGACAGCTCCGTGTAGACCTCCCGGATGGACTTGCATTCATGATAGCGCCCCAGGATCGGCTGGCGGTACATGAGGTAAGGCATGCAGTGACATACGTTGTAGTTATAGGCCAGCCCGGCAAATTCGAACTGGTTGGCCGCAGGCAGAACATAATGCGCGAATTCTGCCGTTTCGGTCATGAACTGATCGAAAACGACGACCAGTTCGAGCTTGCGGAAGGCATCCCTCAAGGCGTTGGAATCCGGCATGGTGACCAGGGGATTGCCGCCGGCCACGATGAAGGCCTTCAGCTTGTCGGGAACGCTTTCCGGCACCATATTCATGACGGCATACGGGCTGGTCCGTCCCCAAAGCTCATAGAAGAGAGGATACTCATCCGCTCCCAGGGGCTTTCCGGGGAATGGAAGGCTGACGTCCGCCAGCCTGAGCCGTGGGCTGAGCACCCATCCGCCGGGGACATTGATGTTCCCCGTCAGGGTCTGGAGGATGGAAAAGGCGCGGCCGTTCTGGCTGCCGTTGGCGCATTGATCCTGCGTGCACGTTCCGTGAAAGATGCTGGCGCCCTTTGTCGATGCAAAGCGCCGTGCAAGGATGCGGATGTCCTTGGCCGGAATAGAGGTGATGGCCTCGGCCCATTCGGGCGTGTACTGTTGGACGTGGGGTACGAGCTCGTCGAAACCGATCGTCCATTTTTCAACGAAGTCGGCATCATACAGTTTTTCATTGATAATGACATGGATGAGAGCCAGAGCGAGCGCACCATCGGTACCCGGCCGGATGGGGAGATACATTTCGGCCCGGTCTGCAATGGAGATCCTCCTGGGGTCGATGACGATGACCCGGGCGCCCTTCTTGATGTTTTCTTCCATGGCCAGGGCCAGGGGGAAATCCGAAGCCGCCGGGTTATGGCCCCAGAGGACGTAAAGATTCGAGTCCATCTCTTCCACCGGGTATTTCCCGAAGGTGATCTGCCTGG
>DAIQOB010000181.1:0-5992 GCA_036788075.1 Syntrophobacteraceae bacterium | reverse complement strand
CTGGTGGGCCGTGAAGGACTCGAACCTTCAACCTCCTGATTAAGAGTCAGCTGCTCTACCATTGAGCTAACGGCCCTCATGGCGGTTCGTACTGAAGTGGTACGCCCGGCAGGATTCGAACCTGCGGCCTGCGGATTCGAAGTCCGACGCTCTATCCAACTGAGCTACGGGCGCATACGTACCAACCGAAAGAGAACTGCTATCTATCTTAAACCGGCGCGCTCTGTCAAGGTTTTTTTGACGACGGGTTTTTGGGGCTCGCTATCATTAAAAAACACGAAATCTCCTTTGATCTGCGATCCACCCGCGCGTGTTCTATCCTGTGACTTTCTCCGGCCTTCCTGTCACGGCTGCCCGAGCCGGGGGCGGTTTTTTCAGTGAGGTGTCTTATACTGTGCATTGTCAAGGTGGCCGGTTTTGATTATGATGCACGACCGCCGGAGAGGTTCCTGCTCCGGCAGGGAAATCATCGTGAAACACTGGGGAAATTGATCCCCTGTCATGGCAGGAGCTTCCAGGTCAACGCGGAGTGCACCGTTTCCTGCTTTTTTCGTCAGGCAGGATAGATGAATGTTTGCTAGGTCCACAGGGAGCTGCCCTGGATGAAAACCTGAGATTTTATCGTGGTGGAAGCGGTTGTCAACGTGGATGGCCCTTCCTGAAATTTTGTATCATGCATGGGAGAGTGGGAGAGAAGGATGAATCAGTTTGAAGGAAGCGAACGTTACTATTTGAACCCCGAGCTAAAGGAAATTGTCAATATCGCCATTGCCATGGAGAAGCCGCTTCTCCTGACGGGGGAGGCGGGAACGGGAAAAACTCAGCTGGCCTATGAAGTGTCGCGCACCCTGGGCTTCACCATGGAGGAAGCACGCTGCAAGTCCACCTTCAAGGGGGAAGAGCTCTGTTATGTCTACGACACCGTTTTGCGCCTGAACGACTCTCGGTTCGGAAGCGGGGAGACCGGGCGCGACGTGAACAATATATGGGATTACCTGCGTTTTGGACCCATCGGTCGTGCTTTTCTCTCGGATGACCGGCGTGTGCTCCTGCTCGACGAAATAGACAAGACGGATTCGGACACTCAGGACAACCTTCTGGACGTTCTGGAGGACGGGTCCTTCATCATTCGTGAGATCAACCACAAGGTCTCGGCCAGGCAGAAACCGGTCATCATCATCACGAGCAACGCCAAGCGCGAGCTTTCCGATCCATTCCTGCGGCGCTGCTTCTGCCATTACATCCCGTTTCCCCCGCCCGAGGAGATGATGCAGATCGTACGGCTCCACTATCCCGAGATCCCCGAAGAGTTCCTGGAGGCTTCCCTGACCTCCTTTTACCGTCTCCGGGGCCAGGGGTATGAAAAGCCTCCCGCCACGGCGGAGCTTCTCGATTGGGTCGGCTCCATGTGGAAGTCGGGCAAACAGAGCCCGGGAGCGGGGAAGGAAACCGCCCACATCGGGACGCTCCTCAAGCGCACTCAGGATATCTTGAAATTCAAGGGGCTCCGACGAGAGAACCGATTCTAATGAGCGAAAGGCGGGACGAGGTGTTTTCATGATCGGATTCATTTATCAACTGAGGGATGCGGGTATTCCCATCAGTGCACAGTACATTCTCGAATTTTACCGGGCGCTGAAGGGCGGTCTGGCTCCCGATATGGACCGGCTGTTCCTGCTGGCCCGCCTCATCTTTGTGAAGCGCGTGGAGCATTACGACCTGTTTGAACAGGTTTTCGGCGCCTTTTTTCTGGGGGCGGATCCTGCACAGAGCGTCGCACGGTGGGAGGAACTGCTGGCGGGCAAGCCCTTTCAGGAATGGCTGCGCCAGGAAATAGAGAGTGGCCGCCTTTCTTCCAAAGAGCTTCAGGAATTCGACACGGAAGAGTTGCTGGCCAAGTTCTGGGAAACGGTGCTGGCTCAGAAGGAGGCGCACCACGGAGGCCGCAAGTGGGTCGGCACCGGCGGAAGCTCGCCGTTCGGCCACAGCGGCGCCGGAGGGGGAGGGATCCGTGTTTATGGCAGAGGCCTCCACGGAACCGCCCAGAAGGTCATCGAAAAGCGCGGGTTCGTGGACTACAGTGATAAAGCGACCTTGACCGCGACAAACCTCGGCCAGGTCCTGACCTCCCTGCGAAGCCTCCGTCCCACCGGCCCGGAAGCCGAGCTCGACGTTGACGAAACCATTGCCAAAACCGCCCGCAACGCAGGAGAAATCGAATTCATTTTCAGGCGCGAGCTGCGGAATCGCCTGCGCCTGGTGGTTTTGCTCGACAACGGCGGCTATTCCATGATGCCGTATGTCTCCCTCGTAAAGACCGTGTTCAACAAGATCCGCGGCCTCTTCAGGGATGTGAACACCTATTATTTTCACAACTGCATCTACGGGACGGTGTACAGGGACCTCCAGAGGACTCAACCCTTGAAATGGGAGACCTTCCTGGGGGAGAGCAAGAGCACGCGCCTCCTTCTCATCGGCGATGCCGACATGGCTCCTGCCGAGCTCATGGCGGCTTTCGGCTCCATCGAATTTTACAACAATGAGCGCAGACCGGGCTGGGAATGGCTGAAGGAGCTCCGCCATGCCTTCCCCGCCAGTGTGTGGCTGAATCCCATTCCCAGGGAGCGTTGGGAGTGGCACAGTCCCACCATCACCCAGATCGGCCGCCTTTTCCACATGGAAGATCTCACCCTGGCGGGCATCAAGAATGCCGTGGAGCACCTCAACGTCCAGGGGTCGGCGTTCGACAAGGTGATGGGCTGAGGGGGCGCATGGTATCGCTGGATCGGGAAGTGCGCCGGCTCATGGGCCGGGCCATCCACCAATACGGCTTGATCCAGGGTGAAGAGACGATCGTCGTGGCGGTCTCGGGAGGCAAGGACAGCATGCTCCTCCTCTGGCTGCTGCGGGAGCGTCTGCAGCGGCTTCCCATCCATTACGAGCTCATTGCAGTCCACGTCGACCCCGGGTTCGATGGAGAATCGGCCGACCGGCTGCAGGAATATTTGATTCGGGAAGGTTTCCGCCACGAGGTCATCCGAACGGATCACGGCCTGCAGGCCCATGGTCCGGAAAACCGGGAAAATCCCTGCTTTCTCTGTGCGCGCCTTCGGCGGACAACCCTTTTCAAGGCGGCACAGGCGCTGGGATGTCGCAAAATCGCCTTGGGGCATAACAAGGACGATTTCATTGAAACCTTCCTCATCAACATCTGCTACGGGGGACAGGTGGCGGGCATGCTTCCCCGGCAGGATTTCTTCGGAGGTGAGGTGACGATCATTCGTCCCCTGGCCCTCGTTCCCTCCCAAACCGTGGAACGGCTGGGGCGCAAGTTGAATATTCCAGTTGTTCCCAATTGTTGTCCGTCGGCCCGGACGAACAGCCGCCAGGAAATTCGAAGCCTCCTGGAGGTTCTGTCTCGGAAGAATTCCAAGGTGCGCGGAAATGTCTTTCATGCCATGAGCCACGTCAAATTGGATTACCTGCCGCCTCCCCTGGATCAGTCGCGGGACGCTTCAAACCTTTTGCAGTTTCTCAATGCGGAAAGGGACGGTTCCTGAGCCCATGGGCACGACCAAGAGCTTTTATCTCATCGACGGCAGCTCCTATATCTACCGGGCGTTTTACGCCCTCGGGCGACTCAGCAATTCCCGGGGCGTGCCCACGCAGGCGGTGTACGGCTTCGCTCAGATGCTCCTCAAGGTCATCCGCGAGAAAAAGCCCGACCATGTCTGTGTCGTCTTCGATGCCCCCGGCCCCAATTTTCGGCATGACATGTACGAGGCTTATAAGGCCACGCGCCAGAAGATGCCCGAAGATCTCGTCATGCAGATTCCCTACATCAAGGAACTGGTCAAATACCACGGCATCCCCCAGATGGAGCAGGAGGGGTACGAAGCGGATGACCTCATCGCGACCCTTGCCCATTGGGGGAAGGGGCAGGGGATCGAGGTCGTCATCGTCTCCGGGGACAAGGACCTCCATCAGCTGGTGGAAGACCCTCTCGTCTGGCAGTGGGACCCTCAAAAGGACCGGGTTTTCCGGGAGGAGCAGGTGAAGGAAAAGTTCGGTGTTCTTCCGCGGCAGATAGGGGATTACCTGGCCCTCGTGGGAGACAGCTCCGACAATGTTCCGGGTGTCAAGGGCGTGGGGGACAAGTCGGCCCAAAAGCTGCTCCAGCAGTGGGAAAGTCTGGACGGGCTGTATGCTCATGCGGACGAGGTTTCGCCTCCCTCCCTGCGGAGCAAGCTCCTGGAAAACCGGGAAAACGCCTACCTGTCACGGCAGTTGGTGGCCTTCCGGGAGGATGCGCCGGTGGCACGGAACCTGGAAGAATTCGCTCCCTCGGACCCGTTGATGCCCGAATTGTTCAGGCTTTACGAAGAACTGGAATTTAGAGGGCTCCTGGACACCCTCCGCCAGGAATGGGGGGACATCCAGGCCGTTCCCGCGGGTGTGGGAGAGAAGGCGGCCGTTCGGAATGACCGGATCATTCGTTCCGGGGGCGAGCTTCAGTCCCTCGTGGAGGAGCTGCGGCAGCAGGAGCATTTTTCCGTGGACCTGGAGACCACGTCCCGGGATGCGATGCAGGCGCGGCTGGTGGGAGTGGCCCTGAGCTTCAGAGATCACCATGCCTGCTATATTCCCGTCGGCCACAGGGGGAAGGGCTCCGGGGAGCAGCTCTCGGACACGCAGGTGCTGCAGGCTCTCGAACCGTTGCTCGGCGGCGAAAAGCCCGGAAAAATCGGTCAGAACATCAAATACGAATGGGTGGTGTTCAAGCGGCACGGCATCGATCTCCACGGCATCGCGTTCGATACGATGGTGGCCAGCTACCTGCTGGATCCCGGCAAGCATTCCCACAGCCTGGACCGGATCGCCGCAGAGCACCTCGGGGAGAAGATGATCTCCTACGAGGATGTGACGGGGAAGGGAAAAGGCCAGGTGAACTTTGCGGATGTGGAAGTGGATCCCGCTGCGGAATATGCCTGTGAAGACGCCGAAATCACCTGGCGCCTGGTGCCCGTCCTCAAGCGCAAGCTCATGGAAAACGGTTTCGAAACTCTTTATGAATCCCTGGAATTGCCCCTCATCGAAGTCCTGGCACGCATGGAGTACGATGGGATTCTGGTGGATGCGCGGAAGCTCGAAACCCTGTCCGTCGATTTTGAGAAGGCCCTGGACCGAGAAGCCGGCATCATCTACGATCTGGCGAAAGAGGAATTCAATATCCAGTCCCCCAAACAGCTTGCTTCCATATTGTTCGACAAGCTGGGGCTTCGGGAAGTGAAGAAGACCAAAACCGGGCCGTCCACGGACGTGAGTGTCCTGGAAGAGCTGGCGGGTGAACACCCCATCGTGGAACATATCCTGCACCACCGGACCCTGGCGAAATTGAAGGGAACATACGCCGACGCCCTCATCAAGCTGGTGCATCCCGAAACGGGGCGGATTCACACCTCTTACAACCAGACGGTCACCGCGACCGGCCGGCTCAGCAGCTCGGACCCCAATTTGCAGAACATCCCGGTGCGTTCCGAGGAGGGGAGGAAAATCCGTGAGGCCTTCATCGCTCCGCCGGGGAGCGTCCTTCTTTCGGCGGACTATTCCCAGATCGAATTGCGCATCCTGGCGCACTACAGCCAGGACGAGCACCTTCTCGAAGCTTTTGAAGCAGGGGACGATGTGCATCGCAGGACTGCGGCGGAGATGTTCAATATTCCTCCTCTCGAAGTCACTCCCGAGATGCGCCGCCAGGCCAAGATGATCAACTTTGGAATCATTTACGGCATGGGGGCCTTTGGGCTGGCCCGCAGGCTGGGGATCAGCAACAAGTTGGCCAAGGCCTCCATCGATCGCTATTTTGAGCGCTATCGCGGCGTCAAGAAATTCATTCAGAGTGCCATCACTACGGCGCGGGATCAGGGCTATTGCGAGACGCTTCTCGGCAGGAAGCGGACGATTTCCGAGCTTCAGAGCCGCAACTTCACCG
>DAIQOB010000180.1:0-5995 GCA_036788075.1 Syntrophobacteraceae bacterium | reverse complement strand
CGCAGTTGGGGCCGCAGGCCACTTCCTCGCCCCGGTCGTACATGATTTCCGAGCACGGGCCGCAGGGGCCGGTGTCGCCCATGGACCAGAAGTTGTCCTTGGTGGGAAAAGTCAGAATGCGCTCCACCGGGAGAAAGCGGGCCCAAAACTCGCGGGCTTCCTCGTCCGGCCCCAACTGCATTTCTGTGTCCCCTTCATGGATAGTCGCGTACAGCTTGTCCTTGGGCAGCCCCATGACTTCGGTGAGGAAAATCCAGGCATACTCCACCGCATTCTTCTTGAAATAATCCCCGAAGGAAAAGTTTCCCAGCATCTCAAAAAACGTGTGATGCCTGGCTGTCCGTCCCACATTTTCCAGGTCATTGTGTTTGCCGCCCGCCCGTATGCATTTCTGGCTTGTGGCTGCGCGAACGTAAGGGCGATGCTCTTCACCCAGGAAGGTGCGCTTGAACTGGACCATTCCGGCATTGGTGAACAGAAGGGTGGGATCATCATGGGGGATAAGAGAAGAGCTCTTAACGGTGGTGTGGCTTCGGTCGTGAAAAAAATCTAGAAACGCCTTGCGGATTTCGCTGGCTTTCATCAAGAAGGTCTCCTCGGGTTAGAGGCTGCAGCTATATAAATCAGACATCGGCACGGTTATGTCATCCCCCTCATTGCTCATTCACCGAGGGGGCATCCACGGGTGAAAGGGGGAACTTCAGGTCGTGAATTTCCCGGATCTTGCGGTCGAGCTCTGTGAGCAGTTCCGGGTGCTCTCTCAAAAAGGTCTTGGCATTTTCCCTGCCCTGTCCCAGACGCTCACCACTGTACGAATACCATGTGCCCGCTTTGTCGACAAGATTGGCGTTTACCGCCAGGTCGAGCACGTCGCCTTCCTTGGAGATGCCCCGGCCGTAAACCACATCGAACTCCACCTCCTTGAAGGGTGGGGCGATCTTGTTCTTGACGACTTTTACACGCGTTCGGTTGCCGATGATATCCTGGCCTTCCTTGATGGGACCGAGACGGCGGATGTCGAGGCGCATGGTGGCGTAAAACTTGAGGGCATTGCCACCCGTGGTGGTTTCGGGAGATCCGTACATCACGCCGATCTTCATGCGAATTTGATTGATGAAAATGACGCAGGTCTTGGATTTGCTGATGGTCGACACGAGCTTCCGCAGGGCCTGGCTCATCAGCCGCGCCTGGAGGCCCACATGGGGGTCTCCCATTTCACCTTCGATTTCCGCCTTGGGCACCAGCGCCGCCACCGAGTCGATAACAATGACGTCGATGGCATTGCTCCTCACGAGGATTTCGGCAATCTCCAGGGCCTGTTCACCATAGTCCGGCTGGCTGATGAGCAGATCTTCCACCACGACCCCCAATTTTCGGGCATAGGTGATGTCGAGAGCATGCTCTGCATCGATGAAAGCGGCCAGCCCTCCCATCTTCTGAGCTTCGGCGATGATATGCAGGGCCAGGGTCGTTTTCCCCGAAGACTCCGGCCCATAGATTTCCATGATGCGTCCCCTGGCGACGCCTCCAATGCCCAGGGCCAGGTCCAGGGAAAGGCATCCCGTGGGGATGACTTGAATTTCAGTATGCGGGGTTCCTTCTCCCAGGCGCATGATCGCGCCTTTCCCGCACATGCGTTCAATCTGAGACATGGCCGTATCTACGGCTTTTTGTCGCTCGTCTGTGGCACCCATAAAAAAGGGCCTCCTTCCATCGATGAATATGAATTGGTGAGGGTCTGGCGGATGGGCTGGAGAAGACGTCCGGAGTCCCCCAATGTTGTTGCCTCAATGTCACCCCGGTGAAAACCGGGGTCCAGAAAGTCTTTATTTTCCTGGATTCCGGCTTTCGCCGGAACGACGAACGTTGATTAAGTCAACAGTATTGCCGGAGTCTCCTGGATGCTCCCGTCGGGAGAAGAGTTTTTCCTGCTCCAGGCCGGGACTGAACAAAACCCTTCATGCTCATCCGGAGGAAAAACCTCCTTGAGGGATTCCACCCCATGAGCCCTGCCGGTACCCACGTCGTGGTTCGCGTATTTGTTCACCGTGCGAATGCTGCTCGAAATAGCGGAGTGTAGCGGGCCCCTTCAGGCCTCAACTCGCTCTTATACAATACAAGCTCAGTGACGTCAAAGTCTTCCGCCTCGAAGGCTTGCCTGGCCAGCAGGGCTTCCTGCAGGACCCTCAGCCGCTGCCTTCCCTTCACGCGGCCCAGCGTGAGATGCGCTTTGAAAAGGCGGTCCTCCCGCTTGAAATCGAGGGCGGCCATGGCCTCCTCCACGCGCTGCTGCACATCGCGCAGGGATGGGATGTCCCCTTTGAGCCCCACCCAAACCACCCGCATTTGCTGGAGGGTCGGGAAGGCGCCGCACCCTGCCGCCTGAAGCCTGAAGGGTTGCGTGTGCACCGCAATTTCTGCCAGCTGCGCCTGGATGTCCGCGATGCGGCCGGGAGGGACATCCCCGAGAAACTTCAATGTCAGGTGGATGCGATCGGGCTTCACCCAGCTTACGGGGGCGTCCGTCCTTTGAAGCTCCTTTTGGAGTGTTTCCAGGGAGCATTGGAGCTGAACGGGAAGATCGAGGGCGATGAAGGTGCGGATCACGACGACAACCTCCTCCAGAGCATGGTGAGAGCGGCTTGTGCCGCGCTTTCCTGGATGACCTCGCGGTCCCCTCTGAACCGATGCTTTTCCACGACGGTGCCTTCAGGGGTGGCGCACGCGATGTAAACCGTGCCCACCGGCTTTTCGGGGCTTCCTCCCGTCGGGCCGGCAATGCCCGTGATGGCGACGGAGACTTCCACCCCCGCTTCCCGGCGAGCCCCTTCGGCCATGGCCCCGGCTACGGGTTCGCTCACCGCCCCATGGCGCTCCAGCAACTCCCCGGGCACATGCAGCAGTTCCTGCTTTGCCCGGTTGCTGTAGGTAATGAAGCCCCGGTCAAAGTAATCGGATGCACCCGCCACCGCCGTGATTCTTTTTGAGAGCAAGCCACCGGTGCAGGATTCCGCCAGACTCAGTTTCCATCCTTTCATCCGCAGCTGTGCCCCCACAACGGACTCGATGGACTCGTCATCCCTCCCGCTGATCCGCTCAGTCCCGAGGCGGGTGACGACCTCCCTTTCCGCGGCCTCGATGCGGACCAGGCAGGCGGTTTTGCTTTCCGCCGAGGCAAAGAGAGTGACCCAATTTTCAATCCCCTGGGGGTAGTAACCGATCTCCACCCCGAGCCTGCCGGCATCGAGATCCTTCAGACGCTGATTGATTTCTGATTCGAAGAGGCCTTGAACCCGGATCACCCGTTTCACGCAGAGGTCTCGGTGGGGGAAACGTTTTTCAAGGTCCGGAATCACCAGTTCCGCCAGGAGGGTTTTCATCTCGTGCGGAACGCCCGGCAGAAAATAGCAGGGTATCGGGCCATGTTGGATGAAGAATCCGGCCATCCCCTTCCCCAGTTTGAGGGCACCCTGGGGCAGTTCGGCCATCCGAGCCACTTCCCGGGAGAGAGTGCGGCCGCTTTGAGCCAGGCGCTCTTCAAGCCATTTCAGGTAGTTGAGGTCGGTCACCAGGGGCAGTCCGAGGGCCTTGGCTACTGCGGTGGTGGTGCGGTCGTCGTCGGTCGGCCCCAGTCCTCCCGTCGCGATGAGAAAGTCGGATTTTTCGAGGGAAGAGGAAATGACTTCAACGATTTCCTCCTCCCGGTCTCCAACCGTGATCATCCGCCCCAGGCGGAACCCTGTGGCACGCAGCTCCCGAGCAATGTGATGTGCGTTCCCGTTGGGGATGTCTCCCAGCAGGATCTCGTCTCCCAGCGTCAGGAGGGAGCCGATGACCGCGGTCGTCTTTTGGGGGGCCACCCCTTCAGCCATATTCATATCAACAATCACCTCTTTTTTTCGGTTTTGTCTTCATCAGTGCCAGCCTGGGGTCATCGTCAGCCTACGTTCCCTCTCATCGCCCACCCGTCGTCCGGCCTGTTTCCTCCTTCCCCGAGGCCCGGCAGATGGTTTCGTACACTTCCCGGAGGGGAACTCCATGGGTATCGGCGATGTGCTTACATGCATCGTATTCCGGCACGAGGCGCTGTTTTCCTCCGAGGAGGGTTACGGCCTTGACGCGGCACCATCCGTAGGGGGTGAGGATCTCCCTGGACTCTCGCGGCAGTTCAACCCGCTTCACATCTTGAATTCGCACGCCCAGGGTCGTTGTCTCTGAGAACAGGGCGTCCAGGATGTGCGGTTCGTTCCCCGGTTCCAGTAGCACGCGCAGGCAGGTTCCCGGGCGGTTTTTCTTCATCTGCAGGGAGAGGAGTGCCACATCCAAAGCACCCAGTTGGAAGAGCCGCTCAGAAACGTGGCCATAGAGCTCGGGGTTCATATCGTCGATGTGCGTCTCCATCAGGAGCAGATCCCGCCGGAGATATGGGGAATCAGGCCTCCCGCAGAGGATGCGGAGGAGATTGGGGGGATCGGAGGCTGTATGGGCTCCCACGCCGTAGCCCGTCGATTCCAGGACCATGTCGGGAATCGTTCCGTAGGATTCTGCCAGGGAGGACAGGATGGCGGCGCCGGTGGGAGTCACCAGCTCCCTGGGGATCCCGCTGTCATAGACGGGCGCTCCCTCCAGGAGCAGCACTGTCGCGGGGGCGGGCAGGGGCAGCGTCCCATGCTGGGTCTGGACCAGCCCACTGCCGAGGGGGATGCGCGAGGCGTAAATCTTTTGGATGCGCAGGTAATCCAGGCCGATCACGCTCCCCACCACGTCCAGGATGGAATCCAGCGCCCCCACCTCGTGGAAGTGGACACGGGAGACGTCCATGCCATGCACCCGTGCTTCCGCCCGGGCCAGGCGCTCGAAAATGGCGAGGCTCTTTTCCTTCACGGCGGGATTCAGTTGGCTTGCCTGGATGAGGCGCTCAATATCGGCATAAGTGCGAGAGGGCTGGGGCTCCATTTGGATCGTGACCCGAGACCCCCTGACGACCCCGCGCTTCTCCTCGCCGGCCTGGAGGCTATATCCCCCGACAGGAAGCATTTGCAGCTCCTCC
The DNA here is from genome assembly GCA_036788075.1 of Syntrophobacteraceae bacterium. GTDB lineage: Bacteria > Desulfobacterota > Syntrophobacteria > Syntrophobacterales > Syntrophobacteraceae > Desulforhabdus. Next base: position 945 of record DAIQOB010000180.1, on the reverse strand, counting down.
AGCAAAACCTCCACGGGAAGCCCAAGGTCCAGCAAAGCGCCCAGAACCATGTCTCCGCTGATTCCGGAAAAGCAGTCAAAGTACGCTATCTTCATCTCAATCCCTCATGTGCATCGGGGGTGGCTCCAGCAGCAACGTCATATCTTCTTGCCTATAACAGAAACTCTTGACACGTTAAAGTGCCGATGATAAATTCGCAACCTCCGTCGGGGAATAGTGAGGATCGCCGGAGGGATGGCCGAGTGGTTTAAGGCGGCGGTCTTGAAAACCGTTGAACGAAAGTTCCGTGGGTTCGAATCCTACTCCCTCCGCCATTTCAGGCAGACAAAAACGGAGAGATGGCCGAGTCGGCTTAAGGCGCTCGCCTGCTAAGCGAGTGTACTCTGTAAAGGGGTACCGAGGGTTCGAATCCCTCTCTCTCCGCCACTTCAATAACTTAGCCCCTGTGAATCGATTCTGATTCAGAGGGGCTTTTTGTTTGCGACACCAATTATGACACCATTGCTTTTTGATTACCTCACAAGCCCAATCTTACCCACAACTTTCCCAACCCTCAGCTTGGAAGGCTGATTTGGGAAAATGCTCAACATATCAGATCGGCTATCTGCCTTGGTTTGCGCGCTTTGAATAGGGTCCATTATGTTGTTAAACGTCCCTTATGTGGCGCAGATATGGGGCATACTGATGGAGAAATAGACAATAATTCTCATCGATCAGGCGGTTAATGAAACGGTGCTCGGTCACATTCCAAAATTGAAGGAAAATGATCGGCTCTTAAGCATGAGAGAAAAAATCTGGATGCCCAAGAACCCAGAGTCGACACAAGAAGTACGCCCTTGTCGTTGAGGATCTGGTAAGGGTGCCGCTGGTCAGCCCAAGCCTTGGTTTTCTACCACAAGGCTGCGACAATGCCGTAGATGAAATTCAAAACAATCACCAATACAG